>JACCZI010000036.1 GCA_013696015.1 Nocardioidaceae bacterium | reverse complement strand
GACCTGCTGATCGCGCTGCTGTTCCTGCCCGGTAGCGAGAACCAGGTCGTGACTGTCAACCTGGCGCAGCTCAACGGCCGTCTGGGCGAGGGCTGGCAGCTGCTCACCGCTGGTGCCTTCGTGACGATGATGGTGCCGCTGATCGTCTTCTTCAGCCTGCAGCGTTACTTCGTGCGCGGTCTCACCGCCGGCTCAGTCAAGGGGTAAACCGTCATAAGTCTCGGATCGTGGGTGGGTTTGATGCGCGCCACCCACCCCTTGCTGCGATCCGAGATTTGTGACGCCTCGTCCGGCCCGGTGACCTCGACTACCCTTGATGGTCATGGCGGATGGTTGTAGACCCCGGCCGTCGGCTGATGTCCCCACACCGGAGGACACGCCGACATGAGCAGCACCGTGCTCAACATCTGCCTGGTCTTCGTGTTCATTCTGATGGGCGGGCTCTTCGCGGCTGCCGAGCTGGCACTGGTGTCGCTGCGTGAGGGCCAGATCCGTGCCATCGCTGACCACGGCAAGCGAGGCGCGGCGGTGGTCCGCCTCACGGCTGACCCGAATCGCTTTCTGTCCGCCGTCCAGGTAGGCGTCACGCTCAGCGGGTTCCTGTCGGCGGCGTTCGGCGCCGCCACGCTGGCCGACGACTTTTCCCCGGTTTTGGTCGACTGGCGCGTGCCCGCGGGCCTGGCCGATGTGCTGGCTCTGGTGCTCATCACGCTGGTCATCTCGTACTTCTCCATCGTGTTGTCGGAGCTCACGGCCAAACGCCTGGCCCTGCAGCGGCCAGTCGGCATCGCGCTCAACCTGGCTCCCGCCGTCGACTGGATGGCACGGGCATCCAAGCCGCTGATCTTGTTGCTGTCGGTGTCGACCGACTTCGTGGTGCGGTTGCTCGGCGGCGATCCGAAGGCTGCGCGTGAGCGGATCACCGAAGAAGAGCTGCGTCATCTGGTCTCGAGCCACGACACGCTGAGCCTCGAGGAGCGCCAGATCGTCGAGGACGTCTTTCAGGCGGGCGACCGGCAGATCCGCGAGGTGATGGTGCCGCGGACCGAGGTCGACTTCATCGACGCGTCGATGCCGATCTTCCGGGCGGTGAGGCTCGTGGTGGAGAAACCCCACTCCCGATACCCGGTAATGCGCGGCTCGGCCGACGAAATCGTCGGCTTCATCCACGTCCGAGACCTCTTCGACCCGCAGGTCAACGGCCGCTCACTCCGGGTCAGCGACATCTCCCGCGACACGCTGATGCTGCCCGGGACCCGGGAGGTGCTGGCGGCGCTCAGCGACATGCGCCGTGAGGGAGTCCACCTGGCGATCGTTGTCGACGAGTACGGAGGCACCGACGGCATCGTCACGCTTGAGGACCTCGTCGAGGAGCTGGTAGGCGAAATCCGCGACGAGTACGACGTCGACGAAGGCCACACGCTGCGGCTGGTCAGCGGTGATGTCGAGCTCGACGGGTTGCTGAACCTCGACGACTTCAGCGACGAGACCGGCATCACGCTTCCTGACGGACCGTACGAAACCGTCGCGGGCTACATGATGTTCCGACTCGGTCACGTGCCGCAGGCGAGAGACACCTGCGCCATCAACGGGCATCTCCTGACCGTGGTCGAGGTCGACGGGCGACGGGTGTCGCGGGTCCGGGTCAGCGTTGACGGGCCGCTCATCCAGGTACCAGTGCCGCCCTCTGCAGCACCGGAGGCTTCGTCAGCGGGTGGGGACACGCCGCCTGGTGAGTCCGCCGCCGTCTGATAGCAGCACCTGTTCGTCACCTCGTGGTGGCTGCGCGAGGCCGTTAGCGAGCTGTGACCCGTACTCGATGCGGCCCGCCGAAGCCGGAGACGGGAAGTCGGCTGCAGCCGCTGACAGAATGCGCGCATGTCGAACGCGTCTCCGGCTCCGCGCGTCCTCTCCGGCATCCAGCCGACGGCGGACTCGTTCCATGTCGGCAGCTACCTGGGTGCTCTGCGCCATTGGGTTGCGATGCAAGACGACCACGACGCGTTCTACTGCATCGTCGACCTGCATGCGATCACTGTCGAGTTCGATCCCGCAGTCCTGCGGGACCGCACCCGGCGGGCGGCGGCTCAGCTGCTCGCTGCGGGCATCGATCCGGCGCGCAGCACGCTCTTCGTGCAGAGTCACGTCGTCGAGCATGCCCAGCTGGGCTGGCTTCTCGGATGCCTGACCGGTTTCGGAGAGGCAAGCAGGATGACGCAGTTCAAGGACAAGTCGGCCAGGGGTGGTGCCGAGCGGGCCACCGTCGGCCTGTTCACGTACCCGGTGCTGCAGGCAGCCGACATCCTGCTCTACCAGGCCGATCGGGTCCCGGTGGGCGAGGACCAGCGTCAGCATCTCGAGCTCACGCGCGACCTCGCCGGGCGCTTCAACACACGCTTCGGTACGACGTTTCGGGTGCCAGAGCCGTACATCGTCAAGGAGACAGCCAAGATCCTCGACCTGCAGACGCCCGAGAAGAAGATGAGCAAGAGCCTTGCCGGACCGGGTTGCCTGTTCCTGTTGGACGACCCGACCGCCAACGCGAAAAAGATCCGTGCCGCGGTCACCGATTCTGGCCGCGAAGTCCGCTTCGACAGCGGAGCCAAGCCCGGTGTCTCCAACCTGCTGACGATCTACTCCGCGTTCAGCGGGACGTCAGTAGCCGTCCTCGAGCAGCAGTACGACGGCCGCGGGTATGGCGACCTCAAGAAGGACCTGGCCGATGTCGTCGTTGGTTTCGTCACTCCCTTTCGCCAACGTACGTTGGAGTTCTTGGCCGATACCGCGGAGCTGGACCGGCTGCTGGCGGAAGGCGCGCAGCGGGCGCGTGAGGTGGCGTCACCTATTTTGGCGGTTGCCCTGGATCGCATGGGGTTCGTCGCCACCGGGTGAGCTCGGGCTATGGTCGAGACCATGTCGACTATCGGTGTCGCGATCGCGATCCCCGAACCCGCTGCGACCGACCTGCGCCGGCGGCGCCGTTCCTACGGCGATGAGCTGGCCGGTCAGATTCCCACGCATGTGACGTTGCTGCCACCCAACGCCGTCAGCGGATCCGAGCTGCCGGACGTGACCAAGCACCTGCACGAGGTGGGCACACGGCATGCGCCGTTCGAGCTCTACCTCTGCGGTTCTGACACGTTCCGGCCCATCTCGCCGGTGGTATTCGTCACCGTTGTCACCGGCATCTCCGAGTGCGAACGGCTCGCCACCGACGTGCGCAGCGGCCCCCTGCAACGTGATCTGGTCTTCCCCTTCCATCCGCATGTCACCGTGGCACACGACCTGCCGGAGCACGTGCTCGACCAGGCGTACCAGGAGCTCGCCAACTACGAGTGCCGCTTCACTGTCAACTCGTTCGGGCTGTTCGAGCACGCCGACGGTCGCGGGTGGTCGTCACAGCGCGAGTTCGCGTTGGCCGGCGACTGAGAGACTCGAGAACGGCCACCGCCCCATATGAGCCTCGACAAACCGGTCCACGATGGAGCCAACTTCGAATGGCGGAGGGTCACTTCCAACGGGTTCCAACCCGTTTGGAGTGACCCCATCCCAGGTGAACATGGGAGCGGGACAGCGCCTACGGTTCTGGCATGAGTGCTTCGACCGAGTCCGGCCTGCCGTTCGAGTCGGTGTACGGGCCGCAGGACCTGGCGGGATGGGATCCGGGCGAACGACTGGGCGAACCCGGCCAGTACCCCTACACCCGCGGGGTCTACGCCTCGATGTACAGCGGCAGGCCGTGGACGATGCGGCAGTACGCTGGTTTCGGCACCGCCACCGAGTCCAATGCGCGTTACCACGAGCTCATCCACGCGGGCACGACCGGGCTGTCGGTGGCGTTCGACCTGCCGACACAGATGGGGTACGACTCCGACTCGTCCCACGCGCACGGCGAGGTCGGCAAGGTTGGCGTCGCGATCGACTCGATCGACGACATGCGCGTGCTGTTCGACAAGATCCCGCTGGACGAAGTGTCGACCTCGATGACCATCAACGCCCCGGCTGCTTTGCTGATGCTCCTCTACCAGCTGGTCGCCGAGGAGCAGGGTGTCGACCCAAGGCTTCTGACCGGAACGATCCAGAACGACGTGCTGAAGGAGTACATCGCCCGCGGCACCTACATCTACCCTCCGCAGGAGTCCCTGCGCCTGACCAACGACATCTTCCGCTACTGCCAGGCAGAGCTGCCTCGCTGGAACACGATCTCGATCAGCGGCTACCACATGGCAGAGGCGGGGGCGAGCCCCGTCCAGGAGATCGCCTTCACCCTCGCCAACGGCATCGAGTACGTCCGCGCCGCGATCGACGCCGGCCAGGGCGTCGACGATTTCGCGCCCCGGCTGGCGTTCTTCTTCGTCTCGCGCACCGCGCTGCTCGAGGAGGTCGCGAAGTTCCGTGCCGCCCGGCGCATCTGGGCACAGGTGATGCGAGAAGACTTCGGGGCGACGAACCCCAAGTCGATGACGCTGCGCTTCCACACGCAAACCGCAGGCGTCCAGCTCACGGCCCAGCAGCCGGAGGTCAACCTGGTGCGCGTGGCGGTGCAGGC
>JACCZI010000027.1 GCA_013696015.1 Nocardioidaceae bacterium | reverse complement strand
GCGCCGGCCGGCCGCTGCCGAAGCGGGCTCACCACTGCCCGGCGTCAGCCACGCGATGGCGGCCCCACAGGCAGCTTTGAACACCTCGCTCGCCGGCCGTGGCGCCGGAGACGTCTGGTCGCTGCTCATCCTTCTCCATACTCAAGACCCTGGTCAGCCAGGGTGCGGTGAGGTCTGTCGACCCATTGTGCCCGGCACCGGCCCAGTCGCAAACTGGTGTCAGACCTCGAGCAGGATCGTGACCGGGCCGTCGTTGATGGATCGCACCGCCATGTCGGCTCCGAAGACACCCCGCTCGACCGGCGCTCCCAACACCTCTAGTTCGGCGCAGAACTGGTCGAAGACGGGTCCGGACACCGGTGCCGGCGCAGCGGCTGCCCAGGAGGGGCGTCGGCCCTTGCCGGTGTCCGCGTACAGGGTGAACTGGCTCACGACCAGCAGTGCCGCCCCGAGGTCGCGGGCGGAATGCTCGCCCCGCATGATGCGCAGCTCCCAGATCTTGCGCGCCAACGTGACGACCTCAGCTGGACCATCGGTGTGTGTTACGCCCAACAGCACCAGCAGACCAGGTCGCTCAATCCGGGCGACCGTCGTGGCGCCGATGACCACCTCGGCATCCAGTACCCGCTGCACGACCGCCCTCACCGCGACCTCCACCACTGGTCGACCCGCGCCGGCGCAGTCTGCCACCATGCGGCCATGCCGCCGACGTTTTTGCCAACGACGCTGATCACCGTCGCCCCGACAGGGGCGGAGACGGAGAAGGCCGACGTCCCAGCGCTGCCGACCACGCTTGCGGAGCTGGTCGAGACCGCCTGCCGCTGCGAACAGGCGGGGGCTGCGATGGTCCACGTGCACGTCCGGGACGCCGAGCACCGGCCGACCCTCGACCTGCACCGGCTCAGCGACACGGTCGCAGCACTGCGCGAGGAGACGACGTTGGTCGTGCAGCTTTCCACCGGAGGCTCCGTGCACGACCCCCTGGAGCGCCGGCTCCAGGTGCTCGACGCGGCGCCGGACTCGTGCTCGCTGACCATGGGCACGGTCAACTTCGGCGACGACGTCTTCAGCAACCCCTGGCCGTTCATCGTCGAGCTCTACCAGATCAGCCAGGAGCGCGAGGTCGTACCGGAGTTTGAGCTGTTCGACCTCGGCCATGTCGCGGCTCTGCACCGGCTGCTCGAGACGTACGGTCTGCCCTACGGCGGGCAAGTCCACTGCGACCTGGTCATGGGAGTGCCCGGCGGAATGCCTGGGACCGCTGATGCGCTCGTCGCGGCGGTCAACGCGCTGCCCGAGGCGGTCACGTCGTGGTCGGCCACCGGCATCGGACGCACCGCGCTTCCGGTGGCCCTGGCAGCGCTGGCCAAAGGGGGACATCTGCGCGTCGGGATGGAGGACACTCTCACGCTGGCCCGCGGGGTGCCGGTGACCCACAACGCCGCGCTCGTTGAGCGCGCTGCCCGCCTTGCGGAGATCGCCCAGCGACCGGCCATGACCTCCGACGACGCCCGCGCCCTGCTCCGCACCCGCCCAGCGGCCTAGTGCTTCGGCGCGTCGCTAGATTGACCGACGCCATGATCGAGCTCCCGTCCGACATCCACCCCGACGTGGCTCCGCTGGCCTGGCTGCTAGGCCGCTGGCAGGGCAACGGACACGGGAGCTACCCAACGATCGAGGAGTTCGAGTTTGGCCAGGAAGTCGTCTTCGCCCACGACGGCCGGCCCTTCCTGCACTACTTCAGCCGCAGCTGGCTCGTCGACGCCGACGCCGCCAAGATCCGAGACGCCGCCCTCGAAACCGGCTTCCTGCGGGCCCGCGCCGAGGGTGAGGTCGAGCTCGTCCTCGTGCACAACACCGGCTTCGCCGAGATCTGGTACGGCTCGGTCCAGGGGCTCAAGCTCGAGCTCGCGACCGACGTGGTGGCCCGCACGAACAGCGCCAAGGAGCACACCGCCGCCCACCGGCTCTACGGTCTGGTCGAGGGGGACCTGCTCTATGCCCACGACATGGCGGCCATGGGACAGCCGCTGCAGTCGCACACCTGGGCACGACTGCAGCGCGCCTAGACCCCATCGGCGAGTGAGCGCCTCTAGGACGCCGAAGCGGTACCACAGCCGATACCCAGACGAAGCGGCCCCCGATGGGTGAGGTGCGCGGTAAAGCCCCACGGACGGTTGCAGTGCATCCGAGCGCATCGCCCGCGGAGACCGCTGATCGGCCTGTAAGCAATTCGTAAGGCTCGTCGCGAGGTTATCGGGCTTAGTGTGAATGGCGCCACAGGATGAGTGCATGCGTCTCTGAGCGCTGCCCTGCTCCTCTGCATACAACGCCTGACGATACGGAGAACCTGATGTCTGATCTTGCTGCCTGGGGACGTACTGGCCGAGTAACCGCTGTTCTGGTCACAATCGCGGCCACCGCCCTGGCTTTGGGAGTCCTGCCGTCCCAGGCCGACCCCCCGGTTCCGCCGGAACCGCCATCGACAGGAACCGACATCCCACAGACCTACTTCGGTCCACCCGCGTCGGAGAGCTTCTCCGAGAACAATGAGTCGCTGGTCGGGCCAGTGCAACTGCTCAAGGCAGGCACCTTCAACAAGAAGGCCGGGACGACGAGGCTGCCGCTCTACCTCGGTCACGACCAGAATGGGAAGAACGTCTGGTTCATTCTGACCGACACGACCGACCAGGCTAACGCTGACGCGCTCGGACTGAACTTCTCAGCGAAGTTGGCCTACGCGAACGTGGGAGACGCGGTGCGTGACGCCGCGCTTCAGGCGGATGGCAGCCTGCGGTTCGAGACCGCGGAAGTGGACTTCAGTCCGAGGCGCGTTGTTGTCCCAGGTGACGGGCCGAACGCCTTCCCGCCGAAGGTGGCCCGCCCCGGCTCGGTGGGGGACGCCAACTACACGCCGTACGTGCAGGTCGTCAATGCTCCCGGTTCTCCGATCTACAACGCGCCCGTCGTCGCCTACGACGTGACCGCCCGTCAGCTCAACTTCTGCAAGGGCGGAGTCGACCACAGCCTGGTGCACGACCGCGTCGTCAAGATCTGCCCAAAGGCGCCGAGCAACGGCCAGGGCACCGTGACGCTGGACACGACCACGATCTTCAGCTTCGCCAAGCCGGCGGAATACATCAGCACCGAAGCGTCCGACCCGGTTGTCGCCGCGCTGGACAACGGCACATTCGCCCCCGCCATCGGTGACCTTCCTGTCGGCCGAGACGACAGCGCGTTCAGTGCGATCGAGCGACTGTTCGTCACCGCCAACGGGCCGACCGGCAAGCGAAACCCCCAGCGGCAGGGCCTCAACAGCGCCGTCTTGGGCCAGGGCGACCCGCTCCACGTCATCGGCGGCATCCCTACCGTCTCCAACGACTACAGCCCCGCATGGGACCTCAACCTCGGTTTCTGGACCGACAAGGCCATCAGCAAGGGCTACCGGGCCCGCATCATCGACGAGTTCCAGTACTTGGACCTCGTAGCGGGCGGATTCATCACCGGCGAGGACGGGAAGCCATTCGGCTCCACCGGAATCGTCGTGAACTGCCCGATCATCCTACGGTTCCTGTAGCACGTCAGTGCCGATCGTGAATGACTCTTCGAGCGACCCCATCGCATTCTGGTGGGGTCGCCGGGACGCTGCGCGGAAATGGTCCGTGGAATCGTGGAAACACCCCACCCGGAGCACCATCCACAGGTTCCGATTATTTGTTCGAGGTCACGGATCCTGGACGCATGAGCCCTCCACCGAAACATCGCACATCCAACGCCACCACCGGTTGGCGCGTTTCATTCGCAACGTGTCCGAAACCCGCCTGCACAGTGGCCGGAGGAAAGGCTCGGCCCGCATCCATGAGTTGTCGCGCAGAGCAGGTAAGCGAATGCCACACTAGCCCTCGCCTAGACTCGGCGTCGTGGACAGCACGCAGGAAGCGCCCGACTGGCACGGCACGTTGCGCTCGGAGGGCTACAGGCTGACCCCACAACGACAGCTGGTGCTCGAGGCGGTCCAGGCGTTGGAACACGCCACGCCGGACGAGGTGCTGCGCCGGGTGCAGGAGCGGGCCAGCGGCGTCAATGCCTCGACGGTCTACCGCACCCTGGACGTTCTGGAAAAGATCGGCCTGGTCAGCCATACCCACCTCGGTCATGGCCCTCCGACGTACCACTCGGCGTCGTCGCCGGTGCACGTCCACCTGGTGTGCCGGAATTGTGGCTGGGTTGGTGAGGTCGATCCGGGCCTGGCCGACGGCTTCGTCGCAGCGCTGGACCGGGCTCGCGGCTTCGAGACCGACCTCCGCCACCTCACGGCCTTCGGCCTGTGCGCTGAGTGCCGCAAGGAGGACGGGTGAGCTACCGCAGCCCGTTGCTCGACTCAGCGGGCGCCGTCGAGTCCGAGGGCGTCGACGCTGGTGTGCCGGCGCATTACGGCCAGCCGGTCCCCGAACAGCGCCGACTGGAGGCAGGTGACGGGTGGGTCGACCTGTCCCACCGCGACGTGCTGAGCATCGGCGGACCGGACCGTCTCACGTACCTCCATGCGATGACCACGCAGGCGTTCGAGGGGCTCCCGTCCGGCTCGCCGACGGAGGCGCTCGTGCTGTCCCCCCACGGGCACATCGAGCACGCGTTCGACGGCAGCGACGACGGTGAGGTCTTCGTCGCCTCGACCGAGCCTGGCCAGGGCGCCGCTCTGGCTGCGTTCCTTGACCGGATGCGGTTCATGCTGCGCGTCGAGGTCACCCTGCTCACGGACGTCCTGGCCGTCGTCCACCAGCCGGACACGGGCCACCGCATCATCGAGCGGCACACGCTGGGGGAGTACGCCGTCGAGCACGGACCGCCGTCGGGCACGTGGGCGTACGACGCGCTGCGGATCGCCTCGGGCCGGCCACGGATCGGTCTCGACAGCGACCACCGCACCATCCCCAACGAGCTCGGCCTGCTCGGTCGGGCTGTCGAGCTCGACAAGGGCTGCTACCGCGGGCAGGAGACGGTGGCCCGGGTGCACACGCTCGGTCGGCCGCCACGGCGGCTGGTGCTGCTGCACCTTGACGGGTCGGCCGACCGGCTGCCGGGTCACCTGGCCCAGATCCACGCCGACGGTCGGGTCGTGGGCTTCATCGGGTCTTCGGCGCGCCACCACGAGCTGGGTCCGATCGCGCTTGCCCTGGTCAAGCGCAACGTCCCTGTGGACAGCGTCCTGCTGGCCGATGGCGTAGCCGCTTCGCAGGAGGCGATCGTCGACCCCGAGGTCGGTCTGCACGTCCGTCCGGTGGTGCGCTGACGTCAGCGTCGCAGGCCTTCCCGAATGTGCTGCTTCGTGCTACATGGACACTGTCGGGATCAGGCGCGCTCGAAGCGGATGTGGTCACCCGGCCGGACCTGGGCACTTCGGTCGCAGTCGCTGTCGACGACCACGGCGATGACGGGGTAGCCGCCGGTGACCGGGCCGTCAGGACCGAGCAGGATCGGAGCACCGTCGGGGGGCACCTGCAGTGCACCTCGCAGGCACCCCTCACTCGGGAGCTCACCGGCACGGCCGCGCTCGAGCATTGGTCCCGCCAGGCGCAGCCCGACCCGGTCGGCCTGGCTCTGCACGGTCCACGGGAGTGTGAACAGGTGGTCGACCGCGGCGGCGGTGAACCAGTCCTGCCGGGGCCCGAGGACGACCCGGAGCCGCAGCTCGCCGTGCGTCACCAATGACACCGCCTCCCATCGCTGCGGCTCCGACGCCGCTTGGAGACCGATCGGCAGCCGGGTCCCCGCCCTCAAGGGCGCCGGTCCGAGCCCGGACAAGGTGTCGGTGGCGCGCGAGCCGAGGACCGGCTGGACAGCGACGCCCCCTCGGGCGGCGAGATAGGTACGCAACCCGGTCACAGGGGAGCCGAGCCGCAGTACGGCTCCTCGGCGCAGGCGTACTGGCTCACCACCCGCGACCGGCCGACCGTCGATGTCGGCTGGTCCAGCCGCGCCGGTGAGCGCCACCAGGAGGTCGCGCTCGGCACGCACCCGCAGGCCGCCCAGGGTGACCTCGACTCCGGCCGCGGTGTCGGCGTTGCCGACCAGTCGGTTGCCGAGCCGCAACGCCGCCCTATCGGCCGCTCCTGAGCGGGGAACGCCGAGAGCGGCGTGACCGGGTCGGCCCAGATCCTGGACGGTGGCCAGCGGCCCGGGATCGAGGACGGTCAGCATTGCTGCATGGTGGCACTCGCAACGGAGGCCGGGAGCTCAGCGGGCGCTGAACCGGACCGTCGTGCCGGGGGGCAGCAACGCTGGTGGCTCCCGCTCGGCGTCCCACAGCACCGCGTCGGTGCGGCCGATCAGCTGCCACCCGCCCGGCGACGAACGGGGGTAGACGCCGCTGAACTCTCCGGCGAGTCCCACGGCACCGGCGGGGACCTGCGTCCGCGGTTGTCGGCGTCGCGGGACGTGCAGGCGGTCGTGTCCGCCGACCAGGTAGGCGAAGCCGGGGGCGAAACCGCAGAATGCTACGCGCCACAGCGGCTCAGTGTGCGCAGCGACGACCCCACCGGCTCCCAGTCCAGTCAGATCGCCCACCTCGTCGAGGTCAGCGCCGTCGTATGTCACCTCCAGCTCGACCGCTGCCCGGACCACCTGATCCGCGACGGCAACAGGCTGCAGCGCGCTGATCGCGCGCCTCGCCGCTTCCGTTGTGGCCACCGAGCCCATCCGCACCAGCACCGTTCGGGCGGCTGGCACCAGGTCCTCGACCATTTCGAGCCGGGCCGTTTCCAGCGTGGCGTGCCAGGCCAGGGTTTCGTCCAGGCTGTCGAAGTCCAGCAGCAGTCCGGTGTCGCCGCAGGGGAGTAGGCGCACGTCATCCGCCACCGGCGAATGCCCGAAGCTCGATCTCCGCCTTGCTCAATGCCTGTCGCACGACCCGGGCGAGCGCCACGGCTCCGGGGGTGTCGCCGTGGACGCAGATCGAGTCGACGCCGGGCGCCAGCCGGACTGCCTGCGCCGCGACTGTCGCCTCGTCGGTGAGCAGGGCACCTGGCTGGTCGCGCGGGACCAGCGTCCCGTCATCGGCGTACGCGCGGTCGGCGAAGCCCTCCTGGACGACGGGCAGCCCGGCCGTCGCGGCGGCCGCCAACAGGACCGAGTCGGGCAACCCGAGCAAGGGCAGCGTCGGGTCGTACGAGCGCACCGCCTCGACGACCGCGCCGGCTTGTGCATGGTGGCGAACGACGGCGGTGTAGAGGGCACCGTGCGGCTTGACGTACGCGACTCTGCCGCCGACCGTGCGGGCGAGACCGTCGAGCGCCCCGATCTGGTACACGATATCCGCGACCATGTCGTCGGGTGCCACGTCGACGAAGCGCCGGCCGAAGCCGCGCAGGTCGGCGTAGCCCACCTGGGCACCGATCACCACCCCGGCGGCGACGGCAGCCTCGCAGGTGCGCAGCAGCGTCGTGGGGTCACCGGCGTGGAAGCCGCAGGCGACGTTCGCACTCGTGATCAGGGCGAGCATGTTCGCGTCGTCGCCGAGCCGCCAGCGCCCGAACGACTCCCCGAGGTCGGCGTTGATGTCCACGCGTCGCTACGCCTCGTCCCAGGCACGGACGGCCGCCGTGGACGCCCGTAGCCGCCATGACTCCGTGACCAGCTCGGCGAGCTCGTCGACGTCCACTGCGGCAAGCCGGACGAGCACGATCGGATGGCCGTCGTAGTGCGGCGTGGTGAAGAACTTGTCCGCCTCGGACGTGACCAGCGCGTGCTTTTCGCCTTCGTCGGCGACCCAGAGGACCGCGACGTCGCCGTCGTCCCGGAGCGCGGCGAACATCCGCGGCTTGGTCCGGAACGAGGACCGGTTGTCGTGCGACGCCCGCTCGTAGGCTTCGGGCAGCTCCAGCGCGATGCGGCGTAGATCGTCGGCGGTGGCCACCGGCCCAGTCTTTACCACTCACCAGGTGGCATGACTTCTCGACCCGCTCCGCGACCGCCAACCGCGTCGAGCGAACCTCCCGACACTCACGTCGCGGACGCAACCTCAGCCTCGGGAGATCGGCGACAACTCATGGTGGGCGGGAACCCGTGGATGGTGCGGCGGGAACCCGCGGATGGTGGGGCGGGAACCCGCGGATGGTCAGTTGATCATGCCGGCGCCGACGGTGACGCCGGTGGCTTCGTCGACGAGCACGAACGAGCCCGTGGTGCGGTTCTTCTCGTACGGGTCACAAAACAGCGGGACCGTGGTGCGCAGGTGGACGCGGCCGATCTCGTTCAGCCCGAGCTCGTTCGTCTCGAGGTCGCGATGCAAGGTGTTGACGTCGAGCCGGTACTGGATGTCTTTGACCATGGCCCGGCCGGTGCGGGTGGTGTGCTTGATCGCCAACTTCTGGCGCGGTCGCAGCGGCGCGTTCACCATCCAGCAGACCATGGCGTCGATGTCCTGGAGGGGCTCCGGGGCGTTCTGCGGACGACAGATCATGTCACCGCGTGAGACGTCGAGGTCGTCGGCGAGCCGCACGGTCACCGACATCGGAGGGAACGCCTCCTCGATCTCGGTGTCGAAGAGGTCGATGCCGGCGATCGTGGAGGTGAAGCCGCTCGGCAGCACGAGCACTTCGTCGCCGGGCTTGAGCACGCCTCCGGCGATCCTCCCGGCATAGCCGCGGTAGTCGTGGAACTCATCTGACTTGGGGCGGATGACGTACTGCACGGGAAAACGCGCATCGACCAGGTCCCGGTCCGATGCCACGTGGACGTGCTCGATGTGGTGCATCAGCGAGGGGCCCTCGTACCACCCCATGTGTTCGCTGCGGTTGACGACGTTGTCGCCGTTGAGCGCCGAGATCGGGATGACGGTGAGGTCGGGGACCCGCAGCTTGGTGGCGAACGACGTGAACTCCTGCTGGATCTGGTTGAACACGTCCTGCGAGTAGTCGACGAGGTCCATCTTGTTCACCGCGAGCACCAGGTGCGGGACCCGCAGCAACGACAGGATGACCGCATGCCGATGGCTCTGCTCGGTGAGTCCCTGGCGCGCGTCGACCAGCACCAGCCCCAGGTCGGCGGTCGAGGCGCCGGTCACCATGTTGCGGGTGTACTGCACATGCCCGGGGGTGTCGGCGATGATGAACTTGCGGTTGGGGGTGGCGAAGTAGCGGTACGCCACGTCGATCGTGATGCCCTGCTCGCGCTCGGAGCGCAGGCCGTCGGTGAGCAGCGCGAGGTCGGTGTAGTCGTAGCCCTTGGAGATCGAGGTGCGCTCGACGGCCTCGAGCTGGTCCGCGAAGATCGACTTCGAGTCGAGCAGCAGGCGCCCGATCAGCGTCGACTTGCCGTCGTCGACGGAGCCAGCAGTGGCAAAGCGGAGCAGGTCCATCGAGGGTCTGGACGAAGCAGCCACCGGCATCAGAAGTACCCCTCACGCTTGCGGTCTTCCATCGCCGCCTCCGAGAAGCGGTCGTCGCCTCGCGTCGCACCCCGCTCGGTCAGCCGGGCGACGGAGATCTCGTCGATGATCGTCGCGACGGTCGACGCCTCGCTCTCCACGCAGCCGGTGAGGGTCATGTCCCCGACGGTGCGGAAGCGGACCGTGCGCTCGGTCACCGTCTCACCGGGTCGCAGCTGGGCATGCTCCCCGGCGCTGAGCAGCATGCCGTCGCGCAGGAACACCTTGCGCTGGTGGCTGAAGTAGATCTCGGGGATGAGGATCCGCTCCCGGCCGATGTAGTGCCACACGTCGAGCTCGGTCCAGTTCGACAACGGAAAGACCCGCATGTGTTCGCCTTCGCGAATCCGGCCGTTGTAGAGGTTCCAGAGCTCGGGGCGCTGGTTCTTCGGGTCCCACTGACCGAACTCGTCGCGGTGCGAGTAGACGCGCTCCTTCGCCCGCGCCTTCTCTTCGTCGCGGCGGCCACCACCGAAGGCAGCCGTGAAGCCCTCCTCCTCGATGGCGTGGAGCAGCGTTCCGGTCTGCAGCCGGTTGCGGCTGGTCTTGCCGTCGTCGACCACGATGCCGTCTGTGATGGCCTGGTCGACGGACGCCACGACGAGCCGCACTCCGAGCCGGTTGACCCAGGAGTCGCGGCACGACAGCACCTCGGGGAAGTCGAAGCCGGTGTCGACCTGGAGCACCGGGAACGGAATCTTCGCCGGGTAGAACGCCTTCTCGGCCAGGCGCATCATGCAGATGGAGTCCTTGCCGCCGGAGAACATCAGGACCGGCTTCTCGAACTCGGCTGCCGCCTCGCGGAAGACGTGGA
>JACCZI010000005.1 GCA_013696015.1 Nocardioidaceae bacterium | reverse complement strand
CGTCGTCAGCGTGACCGCGTCTGCCGACACCAACCGGCTCGTGATCGTGGTCCTCTTGATCGGGTACGGGGCGTGTTGCCGAGTTGGTCCGTCTGCGTGGCCATGGCTGGCGAACCCTGAAGGACGGAATGTCACGCCGTTCCCCAAGCTGGAGCGTGACGCGGAGCGCCTGGAGGCCGAGCACGAGTGATCGCTCTCCGGACGGTCGATCGCGAAGCTGGTTGGGCATTCCCTGCGTCCACGCACAGAACTCGTCCACAGACTCGAACACATGTTCCCTAATGTCGGTGGCAAAACCTAGAATCCAAGCATGACGGCAATGGTGCAGACCATGGGTTCGAACGGAGGACTACCTCCGTTGCGACACCCGATCGAGGCATGCCTGAGCTCGATCGAGGCCACCGTCGACGACGTCGCGCAGGTGCGCTGCTGGAGCCTGTCGGACGCTGAGCTGGTCGCACTGGTCGGTGCGGCGCAGCGAGCGTGCTCGCGTGTGGAGGAGCTGCGGCTGAGGCTGCTGGCCGAGGCCGATCGGCGGGACGCCGGCAAGGTAGTCGCTGCGACGTCCACCGCGGCGTTTCTGGTCGCTGGTCAGCGCACCTCTCGGCGAACGGCGGGACGCGATGTTCGGCTTGCCGCGGACCTCGATGGTTCTTGCGAGCTGGTGCGCGTGGCGCTCGGAGCCGGGCGGGTCAACATCGAGCAGGCGCAGGTGATCTGTATGGCTCTCGGCTGCCTGCCTTCGGAGGTGAGCGTCGAGGATCGGAAGCGTGCCGAGACGCACCTCATCGAGCTGGCGGCTCTCCATGGCCCGGAGGATCTGCGGATCCTCGGTCGAAGGATCGGCTACGTGATCGACCCCGATGAGGCCGACGCGCACGAGGGCCGGATGTTGGCCGCCGAGGAGGCCCAAGCCCGGGCCAAGGCACTGATGACCCTGCGACCTCGAGGTGATGGTCGTACGCGCGGAGCGTTCACGATCCCTGACGCGCAGGCTCAGATGCTGCAGGTCGCTCTCGACGCGCTGATGTCGCCACGTCGCCACGTCGGTGAGCAATCCGGTTGTGACGAGGCGCCGGACGGGCAGAGACCCGCTGGATGCGACGCCACCACCGGCGAACGCGTGGATCCCGACCTCGATGCGGAGCGGCTGACGTACGAACGGCGGATGGGCCTGGCGCTGTGCGAGCTGATCGAGCACCTGCCAGTCGACGCGCTGCCACAGGCCGGGCGGGCCAGTCCGGTGATCACGGTGGATCTGGATTTCGACGCCTTGGTCTCCGGCGTCGGCGCCGCCACGCTGTCCACCGGCGGCGCTATGTCGGCGTCCCAAGCCCGCCGGTTGGCGTGCAACGCCGGACTGCTGCCCCTGGTGCTCGGAGGTGACTCTGTGATCCTCGACCTCGGCCGGACCGAACGCTTCTTCACCTGGTACCAGCGCGTCGCGCTGGGCAAGCAGCAAGGCGGCTGCGTTGCGGACGGGTGTGCTCGTCCACCTGCCTGGTGCGAGGCGCACCACTGCACGCCGTGGAGCAAGGGCGGCGACACCGACCTCGGAGCAGGCGTGCTGCTGTGCGGCTTCCACCACCACCTCGTCCACGACACCGACTGGGACGTGCGCATCGCCGCCGACGGCATCCCAGAGATGCTGCCGCCGGCCTCCATCGACCCTGCACGCACCCCGATCCGGCACCGCCGCTTCCGACGACGATTACCGGCCTGACTGCGGTCAGGCCGCCGCTTCCGATCCGGCGCAGATCTCCACGGCGCCCGTACCTCAGCACCGTGAGGCCGCCTTACTTCAACTCTGAAGTAAGGAGGATGGATGGATGCGGCTGCAAGGCTGAGCTCCAAAGGGCAGGTGACCGTGCCGAAGGTTGTGCGCGAGGCGTTGGGCGTCAAGGAAGGCGACCAGGTCGTGTTCCGAGTCGAGGGCAACCGCGCCGTACTGGCCCGAACGCCGGACTTCCTCGCCCTCCGCGGATCGGTGCGCGTGCCCGCCGCGAAGCGCAACGTCGCCTGGGATGAGGTGATTCGCCGGACGCGAAGGGCCCGTGCTGTCGAGCCGCAGTGAGTGCGTTCATCGACACGAATGTCCTCGTCCGCCATCTCACCGGTGAGCCGCCGGAGCTGGCCAGCCGGGCAGAGGCCTAACTGCAGGACGCGTCCGAGCTGTTTCTCGCCGATCTCGTCGTGGCGGAGACTATCTACGTTCTGGAGTCGTTCTACGAGGCGCCGCGTATCCAGGTCGCCGCAGCGGTTCGGTCGCTGCTCGCTTTCAACTCGATGGTCGTCGTCGACTCGGCCCTGCTGCTGCGAGCCGTCGAGGTGTACGAGACCGATCGGCTCGATTTTGCTGAGGCTTACTTGGTCGCCTGCGCTGAGAGCACCGGTGTCGGCCGCATAGCCTCGTTTGATCGGTCCATCGACCGGGTCCGAACGGTTCGACGTGTCGAGCCCGGCAACCCATGACACAGCTCCGCAAGCGGAGCCGGGGGACCCGCGAACCGGCCCTACGGCGACGAGACTGTCGTCTTCTTCGATGAGCCTGTGCTCCGTCGTACGAGGTCCGACGACGCCTGCCTCGTGGCCTGCGGTTGATCAAGGCCGGCTGAGCTGCGCCGGGACGACGTCCATTGTGAACGGTTCCTGCACCGACAGGGTCTCGCCACCGGTGACCTGGGCGGCCTCGACGTACGCTGCGCCCTGGAGCTGCCACGCGGTGATTGCCGGCTGATCCGGGTCCACGACCCAGTAGTGCAGGCAGCCGGCGGCCTCGAATCGCGAACGTTTCAGCGTGAGGTCGATCCGTCGGGTGCTGGGGGACAGCACCTCGATTGCGAGCACCGGCGCCGCCGGAAGGTCGCGCTCGGTGAGGTCACGGCGGCGCGCGACCAGCAGGTCCGGCTGCATGATCGTGTCGTCGGTCAGGACCACGTCGAAAGGGGCGATGAGCACTTTGAGGTGCCCTGGACACCGTTCACGCAGGAGAACCGCAAGCTCGAGGACGACCGTCTGATGGGCAGTGGAGGGTGCCGGCGTCACGATCAGAGCCCCGTCGATGAGCTCATACCGGTGGCCGTCATCGGGCATCACGTCGAGGTCGGCTCGGCCGAGCGGTCGGCTGCGCGGCAGGGTGGTCACGGTTCCCATCGTGCCTCCTTGGGTTCATGTCGACCAGCATGAGCCGAATCGGGACCCTCATGGACGTTGTCCACAGCGCGCATTGTTCGTCTCCCCGACTGTCGACTCGGGCGCCTACCGTCAAGGACATCGAGGGAGGTGACGGCGTTGACCCAGACACCGCCGGATGTCGCGAACGACCCGGTGCGACCGTCCTGGACGGTGCAGACCGTCTTCGACCCTGACGGCCGCGGACACGACTTCGCGTACACCGTCGGTCTCGCCTTGCACGGGCTTCCCGAGCTGCACGTCTGGGCGCGCCCTACTGACGGCGTCGACCCGGGCGAGGACTGGAGGTTCAGCTCCCGCGACCTGGGCGGCCTGCTCAACGAGTTCGCCGCCCGACTGGTGCGTGGGGAGCTGCAGATTGGAGAGGTGATCGAGCGGAGCTACGACACCGGAGCGGCGCGAGCGGCGTTCACCGTCGGCAGTCCGGTCGAGCCGGACGATGTGGAGGCGTTCGGGGTGCCGCCGGGCGCGTCGGTCCTGCCGCTGCACTGGCAGCTGGAGCGCGTGCCGGTGGGTTCGCCTGCTGGGGTGGCCGACGAGAGGCAATGCCGCGCCGAGCTCACCGCGCTGCTCGCCACGATCCCGGCAGGCGGCAGGAGCCCGCCGGGGTGGCGTCGGCCAAAGGGCACATCGTCGTTTCGGGCCGATCAGCCGTACGGTCCGCTCACGCCGCTGGTACGGGCCCAAGGCATCGCGATCGCTTCAGCGCCGCCAGCCGATCTCGTCGACTTCATCTCCAGGCAGCTCGACGCCGACTGGTCTTTCGGGCCACGCAGCGTGCTGGCGGTGACGGCGGCCGCCGCCCGACCTGTCGGCCGGGTCCATGAGGTCGGAGCGTCGCGTACGGCCGCGGAACAGATCGTCCGGCACGTCTGCGGACCGGCCGGCCGATCCACGCGGTGGCGGGAGGTGCTGACGATCACCGGTATGGCGCCGGACGAGACGCCCGACCTCCACCACGGGATGTCAGGAGTGCTGCTCGACGGCGTCGAGGCCGCATTGACGTTGCAGGTGGTGGCGGACGTCGTGGACGAACCGGCGCGGCTCGCGGGGCTCGGGCCATGGCGGGCCGCCAGGTCGCCGAGCGGGATGGTCGCCGGTCCCGGATGGTTGGCGGCGGACCCGGTGCTCACTGCGATCCGCGATCTGCTGGCCCCGTGCGACGCGACGCAAGCGGCGCTGCTGGCACACGTCTACCTGGCGACCCGGGACGGCTGGGGGGACCTGCTGATGCGGCTGCGCGGTCTGGCCGTCACCTCGCCGGCCGGTGCTCCGGCAGCCTCCGAGCTCCTGGAGGGCACCCCTGTTGGGGGCTACTTGTCCCAGCGCCCGGATGTCGATCGGTTGGTGACGGAGTGGGCGTGCTGCATGACCGCGGCCTTGTGCAACCGGGCTCACCTCCACACGGAGGAGGTCGATCGACTGTACGTGCCCACGAAGTGGCTCGTTCCCGGTCTTCGCGTAGTCCTCAACCAGCCCGTGACCGTGAGCGGGAGCTGAGCCGATGAGGTCGCCGTCGAGGGAGCCGCAAACGACCAGCGTTGACCGTGGTCCACCGAAATCCCGGTGACGGAGACTGACCATTCGCCCGTTCTGACCTGCCCGAGGCGGCCACGTCTCCGGGTGGTAAGCAGACGTTGAGTAAGGAGAGACCTACCAACTCCGGGAAAAGAGGTACGGAAGTGGGTTCGTGGCCGAGAAGCATTGGCGCCATCACGCTGTTCGTCGAGGACTTGGAGGCAGCGACGCAGTTCTACCGGGAGGTCTTCGGCCTGCCGTTGAAGTTCGAGGACGACGACTCGGCCGTGTTCGACTTCGGGAACACGATCATCAACCTGCTGCGGACCACAGCGGCGCGGGAGCTCATCGAACCTGCCGTGGTGGCAAGTCGCGAGGGAGGATCCCGCCTGCAGCTCACCATCCAGGTGGATGACGTCGATGCAACGTCTGCGGAACTGGCGACACGCGGAGTGGAACTGCTGAACGGTCCGATGAATCGGCCTTGGGGAGTGCGAACCGCCAGCTTCAGCGATCCCGGCGGCCACATCTGGGAGATCGCGCAGTAACCGACGAATCCGGTCGGGACCAGTTCCTCCGCGTGGCGGGCAGGCACGACAGCACTCCGTTCTCTCCGGCTGTCGGCGGCGGTCGTTATGGTCGCGAGGTGCAGCATGCAGAGGAACGTTGACGACATCGCGCACCGGACGGCTTCAGCTGCACCGAGCGGAGCGGGCCGACGCGCTGGTGCGAGGGCTGGCCGGCGTCTTGGCGATCGATCAGCCGGATCCGCTGGTCCGCGAGGTTGTTGCCGTTCCGGCTCGTGGGGTCGAGCGGTGGCTCACGCAGCGGCTGTCGTACCACCTCGGCTCGACGGAGGCGGCTGGGATTTGTGCAAACGTTGACTTCCCGTCGCCCGGCCAGCTGGTGGCGGATTGCGTTGCCGCTGCCGGCGGTGCTGAACCTGACGATGACCCGTGGGCACCACTTCGGCTGGTTTGGACGCTGCTCGACATGGTCGACGGCGAGTTCCCAGCACCTCGAGGCGACCGGCGGTTCCTCGTCGCACGGCACCTTGGCCGATTCTTCACGTCGTACGGCGAGCAACGCCCCACGATGCTCACCGACTG
>JACCZI010000312.1 GCA_013696015.1 Nocardioidaceae bacterium | reverse complement strand
CGGCTCACCGACTCCGAGAGCAGGCGCCCGGGATGGACGTCAACGACTATCGCTTCGTCAGTGACTGGTACCTACCGGCGGACCGGGATGCGACGTTCGACGCGCTGGTCGACGTTGCGAGCTACCCCCAGTGGTGGCCGCAGGTCCGCAGCGTCGAGCAGTACGACGCCGAAACCGCGACCGTAATGGTCCGGTCGTTCCTGCCGTACTCGCTGCGCGTGCTCACCACACAGAGCCGGAAGGACCGCGGCGCCGGTGTGCTCGAGGCCCGACTGGACGGTGACATGACGGGGTGCTCGCGGTGGACCTTGACGGCGACCGGTACCGGCTGTGCCGTCCGCTACGAGCAGCAGGTCGTGGCCCGGCGAGCGCTGCTGCGCCGGCTCGGCCTGGTGGCCCGTCCGTTCTTCCGCCTCAACCATGCGGTGATGATGCGCGCCGGTGAACGCGGGCTGCGTCGCTACGTGGGGAGCGACTGACTCGTAATCGCGGGCCGCGCAGCGGGTACAGTCCAGCGCACCAACACCTCACCGGGCGGAAGTGATCGGCGATGGACGTAGGGCGGCTGAGTGTTTCGCGCCCTGAGCCGGCGCCGGCTCGCGGGAGCCGGGGAGCCGAAGGACTGTTGGCGGGTCCGTTGCTGTTCGTGCGATACGCCTTTCCGCCCAACCACCACGGCTACTGCGGCCCCGCGGACAGCGTCGCCTTCTTCGAGCACGGGGTCAGCGGCACCGACGACCGCGAGCTGAGGGACCTGGCCCGCCAGTTCGCCGGCGCCTGGCCCTACCTGGAGCTGATCGCCGCTGCGACCGGGTTGCAGGATCCGTTGGACCGGCGCGTCGTCGAGGCGTACTGGGTGGGGAGCCCGCGTCTTGACCAGGTCGACACCTGGGCCATCGGCGGATCGATGGAGGAACGATTCCGGTACGTCGCCGGACCGCGGTTCTCCAACCTCACCGCCAGCGTGGTCGCCGGCGGAGTGCCGCACCACAGCTTCGCCGTCTTCTGTGTCTACCCCTGGGTCGGGCTGCTCGGCGACGACCGCCGGGCGGCGCAGGCGCTCACCGTGCTCGACCGCTGCCGGATCCGCTGGGGTCAGGTCACAGCGTTGCACGGGGATCAGGTCGTGCTCGAGTCGCGCCCACTCACGTGGGACGGACGCACGCTGGGGTTGGGCGATCGGCAGCCCGAAACCGCCGTCCGTTCGGTGAGCGGCGTCGGGCTCGTCACCGAGATCGCCGTGGGCGACTGGGTATCGCTGCACTGGGAGTGGGTGTGCGACCGCCTGACCGAGCACCAGGTCGCAGCCTTGCGGCACTACACGCTGCGCCACCTCGAAGTGGTCAACGGCGCGGAGGCTCGCTCCAGCCCGCTGACGCTGCTGAGCTGAGCGGCGGCTGAGCCGACGGCGGTGGGCCGTCAGGCCCCGCCAGCGCCCAGGTGCGGTCCAGGCTCCAGGAAACCGCCTCGCCGACCTGGCGGCCCGAGACGGCGCCGGACACCCGGATCAGCACGTCGCCCACCGGGGTCTCCACCAGGTGGTCGGTGTGGGGTCCGCGGTACCACACCGCCCGCAGCCGGCCGGGCAGGGCACCGCCCAGCCGAGCCCATTCCGGCCGGACCAGCAGCCGTCGGACCGAGGGGTCGCTCAGCTCCGGGCTCTTGCAGGCGACTCTCACCTCGGTCCCCGCGACATCGAGGGTGCAGTGCTCGGCGTCGGCCCGGGCGACCCGCGTCGTGAGCATGGACGCCGGTCCGGTCAGCGTTGCCGCCCACAGGTCCACCGGCTCGGCGTACACCTGCTCGGGAGAGCCCAGCTGGACGACCCGTCCCGCGTCCAGCAGCACCACCCGGTCGGCAAGCCCGAGCGCCTCCTGCGCGTCGTGCGTGGCGTACACGGCGGCGGTCCCGCTGTCGCGCTGTCGGGCCCGCAGCTCCTCGAGGAACAGGCCGCGGACGTGGGTGTCGAGATGCGCTGTCGGCTCGTCGAACACCGACAGTGCCGCCCGCCGGGCGAGTGCTCTGGCCAGGCCGACCCGTTGCTGTTCGCCACCGGACAGCTCGGCCGGTCGCCGGTCCGCGAGCCGGGCGATGTCCAGCAGCCGCAGGATCAGCAGCGCCTCCGCGCGGGCCGAGGTCCGGCCGGTCCCGCGCCGCCGTGCCGGGTAGGCGACCGTGTCCACCACCGACAGGTGCGGCCACAGGGCGTAGTTCTGGAAGACCACGCCGACGTCACGGCGCTCGGGGGGGACCGCGTGACCAGGCGCGGCGACGAGCCGCCCGTGCAACCAGATCTCACCGGCACTCGGCGACCGGAATCCGGCCACGGCGTGCAGCAGTGTTGACTTGCCCGAGCCGGACGGTCCGAGCAGGGCGACCACCTCGCCCCTGGCAACGGTCAGGTCGACCTCGGACACGGCGGCGACGCCCTCGTACTCGACGGTCAGCCCCCGCACCCGCAGGACGTCGTCAGTCGTCGAGTCAGTACGCACGCGCGCTCCCGCGCAGCGCCGGATCGGTCGCGGAGTCGTTCCCCGTGTCGCTCCCGGCGTGTCCAGCGCGGGCCACCCGCAGCCGGCGTGACAGCAGCCACAGCGGCAGCGCCGGCACGACCATCAGCAGGGTGAGGAGCACCGACAGGGCGGCGGTCGGTCCGATGCGTCCCAGCTCCTGGCTGTTGAGGACGATCACCGCAAGGGTCTCGCTGCCCGGCCCGTAGAGCATGCTCGACATCGTCACCTCGTGCAGTGCGGTCAGGAAGCAGACCAGCCAGGCCCCGAGCAACGCGGGTGCCATCGGCCGCAGCGCCACGGTACGCATCGCCGTCAGCCAGGTGGCACCGCTGGCGCGGGCCGCGTAGAGCTCCTCGGGGACCAGCCGGTCGAGCGCCCCGGTGATCGGTCGGTGGGCGAGCGCCCACAGCTTGGCCAGGTAGGCCAACAAGATCAGCACCAGGCTCCCGGCCAGCCAGCGGCCGTACGTGATGAGCAGAGCCACCGCGAGGGTCGAGCCGGGAAGCGCCAGGGTGAGGATGCTCAACGTCGCCATGCCCCGACCGAACCGACGGTGCTCGAGCAGCGCGACGCAGGCGCCGATCACGACGAGCAGGCTGGCGGCGAGCACCGCCAGGGCCACGCTGCGCCCCAGGGCCTCGATCGAGCGCTGGTCGATGACGAGCCTGAAGTTGTCGAGCGTCCAGTTGCCGGGCCGTGGTGGCAGGCCGACGGCGCGGGTTATCGCGGCCGACAGCAGCGCGAGCAGGGGCAGGCCTACCGCGACGACCAGGTAGCCGCCCAGGCCGGCCGCCACCCACCTGCCGGTCGAAGGCCGGCGTCCGAGGGGTGCGGCGGCGGGTTCGGCCACCCTGGTCACGCGCAGCCGGGGGCCGAGCATGGCATCCGCGGGCGCCACCACGGCCGCGGTGAGCAGGACGAGCACCAGGGCGAGCGCCACCGCCTCGACGAACGAGAGCGGGTCGCTGGCGAAGGACAGGTCGGCATAGATCGTCGTGGTCAGCGTCGTGAAGCCGGCGGGGGCGCCCATGACCTGGGGCACCGCAAAGCTCTGCAGGCTCAGCACGAAGACCAGGACTGACGCGGCAGCGATGGACGGCCGCAACAGCGGCAGGGTGATGGTGCGCATCACCGTGGCGCCGCCGGCGCCCGACGCCTGTGCTGCTCGCTCCAGGTCCGGCTCTGCCCGGGTGGCCAACCCGACCGCCGCCAGCAGGTACGCCACCGGTGCCGTGTTGGCCACCAGGACGGCCAAGACCCCACCGGGTCCGAGGACCCCCTGCCAGTGCACCCCCACCAGAGCGTCGGTGAAACCCGCCCGCCCGTACGCCTGGGTCCAGCTGTATCCGAGGACGAACTCCGGAACCAGCACGGGCAGCAGCACCGCGACCCGCCAGAACGCTCGAGCCGGTACGTCGGTGCGGCGCAACCCCAACGCCATCGCGGTCCCGAGTGGGACGGCCAGCAGCATCACCGCTACCGACAGCACGACGGAGTTGACGGCAGCCGTACGAACCTCGGGTGAGCTGAGGATCAGCGTGCTCGTACCGGTGCCTTCGCGCAGCACGGTCTCGACGAGCTGTGCGATCGGGAGCAGCACGAGGATGACGACGAACCCGGTCGCGAGCGCGAGCAGCAGGCGCGGCGAGGAACCCGCCGGCGCGGCTGGTCGCACTCCTAGCCGCCGAACAGCTTCTGGTAGTCGGCCAGGAGCGCGTCCCTGCGACTTCCGATGGTCGGCCAGTCCGGCTGCACGACGGGAGCGTCCGCCGGGACGGTCGGTCCGGTGACCCCGGGCCTGGTCGGGTAAGACCCCGCGCCGGCGA
>JACCZI010000310.1 GCA_013696015.1 Nocardioidaceae bacterium | reverse complement strand
CGGTCGGTGAGAGCCAGACGTAGATTCCGTTGAACGGCTGGCTCAACCGCCATCGGCCGTGCGTCTTGACCCTGTGATGTCGCGGGCACAGCGGACCGCCATCGTCGACGGAAGTGGGTCCGAGGGGAGCCGGGATGCTGTGATCGGTATGGCAGCGACGCGACGGGCGGTCACAGAAAGGAAAGATGCAGGTGAGACTCTTGAGGATCACCGCCTCGCGGTTGTCGCCGGTGAAGGCGTATCCCGCCCCTGGGGCCATGTGGTCGAGATCGATGACCGGCCTGATCGTGATATGAGAATGCCCGAGCACCTCCTCGATCGCCTGGTAAGGCAGGGAGGTGGCGGGGAGGTGACCGCTGCCCTCGACGGTGGCAGCGCCGTCGGCCTGGTCGAGCAGGTCCTCGCGGCGCAGGTGCAGGTAGAGCACGGTTGACGGCAACTCCGAGTCCGACGGCTCGGGCACCGGGCCGGCGTCACCCGTGGACCGGCTTCGCAAGGCTCTGACCCGCTTGAACAAGGCGATGACGGTGGTCGGATCGGCGAGCATCCCGAGGGCTCGTGCCCGCAACTGTCCGCGGGTCGCCGTCACCTCGGCACCGGTCAGGCGAGCCTCGGCCACCATGAGGTCGACGACGAGCTCGATGCGGGCATCGAGGCGGATCGCGTCGCCCGCCGCCATCACCGCCCAGCACTCTTTGTTGCCCAGCAGATCGGAGTCCCCGAAGCGGACGTACTGCTCGTGCTCGGCGGTCACCAGCTCGTCCGCGGCAACGTCTTCGCCGTGGCAGACGAGTGCAGCGTCAACGGCCTGCCTAAGCCGGCGCGCCGTGATCCGATCGAGCCGGGGCAACAGGTCGCTCTCCATAGCCGCGCAGGCGGGCGCCGACAGCCTGCGGGTGCCGTTCGCCACGATGCTGGCACGCCAGCCGTCGATGCGACCCTCGACCAGCGCCTGCCGCACGCGCGGGAGACGATGCCGCAGGTCCAAGGCGTCTGCGATCACACGCGCAGCCCGGAAGGACGACATGCCGAGCTCGGCGGAGACCTCCTCTGCAGCAAACTCGAGTATCTCAGGCGTACCAGGGCCGCCTCCTGTGACGGCACGTTCCCCAAACAGCTCGGGACGCCGGTCCGGTTCGGACTCGGGCGCACGGTGGTCGGCGAAGGCAGCCACCGCGTCCAGCTGACAGGACTCAGCCCAGGCGGCAACCCGCTGGGCGGCGCGAGCCACGTCGAGTAGCTGCTCCGCAGTCAGCGCGGACACGTCGCAGTCGCTCAGGGCCTGGGCCAAGTCCGGTCCGGGCTGTGTCGACTCGAGTGCCGCATGATCGAACATGTGAGCGATAATAGTACGAGGCTCCGACAGCACTCTCTCGAATCAGCCGGTGCGTGGAGATGTCACGTCGCCTTTCGGAACGGCGGCCAAAGGCGCCACCGGCGGTCGGCGCGCCGCTGCGCCCGGGCGGTCAGAACGGCGAGGCGATCCCGCCTCTCCTGCACGTCCAACCGTGCCGCCTCTTCTAGCGTCGGTGCCGAACCGCCGTACGACACCGGCAACCACCAGGCTCCCTGTGGCATTTCGGGATAGGCCCGGATGGTCTCGTCCCGCAGCCGGGCCATCGTCGCCTTCACGCGCGCCGTCTCACCGAGGGGATTCCCCGTCTGGATCGTCATCGGCTCCCCGACCGTCAGCGCCAAGGTCTGCCCGCGCGAGAAGTCGCGGGGATGGTCCTTGGTGTACATCCGCTGCGTTCCCCAGACGACCACCGGGATGAGCGGCACGCCCACCGCCGCCGCCATGCGGACGGCACCGGACTTGAACGTCTTGAGCTCAAAGCTGCGACTGATCGTCGCCTCGGGAAAGATGCCGACGATCTCGCCGGCGCGCAGGTAGTCGAGCGCGGTGGCGTACGACTCCAGGCCACGCCCGCGGTCGACCGGGATGTGGTGGAGCGACCGCATGGCCGGGCCGCTCAGCCGGTGGTTGAAGACCTCCTGCTTCGCCATGAAACGGACCAGCCGCCCGCTGGGCTGTGCGGCCCATCCGGCGAAGATGAAGTCGAGGTAGCTGACATGGCTGCACGCCAGCACTGCACCGCCACTGCGTGGCACGTGCTCGGTCCCCCGGAGCTGCAGCTGGATGCCCAGCGCCTTCATGGCCGCTCTCGCCGCCAGCACGACTCCGGGGTACGTGAGGTCTCGCACCGACGCACCGTAGCCTGTGGCGCTGGCCCGCGCTGGGCGTACGAGTTCGCGGCCAGCTCGGACCTCCCGACATCCACGTCGTGTCCGCGACGCCAGCGTCGGGAGATCCGCTGCTACTCGGAACCGGCGGTTCCCCCATCGAGCGACCGCGACATCACAACCGCGTCGCGACCGGGGCCGTAGTAATCCTGTCGCGCGGTGACGGTGGACAGACCCGCTGCCGCGTACAGCGCCCGTGCGGCGACGTTGTCTGCCGCTAACTCCAGCAGCACCGTGCTGCAGCCGCGGCGAGACGCCTCGTGCAGCAGCTCCGCCAGCAACCGACGCCCGGTGCCGCGACGCCGGCACCCGGCTGCCACCGCGACCCGCTGGATATCCGCCGTTTCTGACGCCACCGTCAACACGCCGTACCCCACGAGAGAATCACCCTCCGCTGCGATGACCACGTACCGGATCCCCGGCACGTCCGCCAGCTCCGCCTGCACGACCGCCTCGCTCCACGCCTGGTCGCCGAAGCAGTCGCGTTCCAGTCGGGCGAGCGCCGGCACGTCGTCGAGCCGAGCCGTCCGCAGCCTCACGACACCGGCTTTCGACGACCGGGCGGGGCGACGTCAGGGCGACGCAGATATAGCGGTACTGGTGGCAGCAGCTCGATGTCGCCACGCACGACCGCCCCAGCCAGGACCGCAGCATCCGGATCGAGCGGTCCCGCGTGGAAGGGCAGCGCCTCGGCGTGCAGCTGGCCGCCGCGACCGAACACCGGCGCACCGTCGAGGCGTGAGGCGAGATCGACCGGTCGCGACACTTGCGGCCCCTCCGTGCGACGGAGACCCGACTCGGTGCGCTCGTAACGTCCCCAGTAGACCTCCTGGCGGCGGGCATCGGTGGCGACCACGAAGCGGGGGGCACCCGGTGCCTCGACTGCGATGACGTCGAGAGTGCACACGCCGTCGAGGGGCACCGCCAGCCCCAGGGCCAGCGCGCGGGCCGTCGCCAGCCCGACCCGCAGCCCGGTGAAGGGTCCGGGCCCGACGCCGACAGCGATGGCGGTGACATCTCGCCGGTCTGCGCCGGCCTGGTCGAGCACCTGCACGATCCCCGGAGCCAGCAGCTCGGCGTGCCGTCTGGCGTCGACCCGGGTCAGCGAAGCCAGCAGCTGGTGACCGTCGTGCAACGCGATGGTCACCGCCGACGTCGCGGTGTCGAACGCGAGCAGCAGCACGACCGCCCAGCCTACGAGAGTGGCACGACGAGCCCGGTCCACCGGCCGCCATGACCGCGCACGGTCACCGTCCGGCGCTCGTCATCCAGCGAACGATCGAGCCGCACCTCCAGCCAGTCCTCGCTCAGCCCCTCGGCCATCCCCTCACCCCACTCGACGACCGTCACAGACTCGGCGAGCGACGCCTCCAGGTCGAGGTCGTCCAGCTCGGACACCGAACCCAGCCGGTACGCGTCGGCGTGAACCAACGCCGGCCCCCCACCCGCGGCCGGATGGACCCGGGCGATGACGAACGTCGGTGACGTCACGACACCACGTACGCCCAGCGCCGCACCGAGGCCCTGCGCCAGCGTGGTCTTGCCCGCCCCCAGCCGGCCGGACAGCACGACCACGTCGCCGGCGCGCAGCACACCGGCCAACCGGGCGCCGAGCGCTTGCATGTCGTCGGCGGTCGGCACGTCGACGACCGTCTCGCTCATAGCGGCCGCGCGAGCAGCGACGCCGCTACCGCCAGGTCCATGCGCAGCGCCCGCAGCGGTGCGCCGTTCGGGCCGAAACGCAGCGCCGCCGCGGGGTGGTACGTGGGCACCAGCGTGCGACCTCGTACCTCGTGCTCGGTGCCATGGACCGCGCCGATGCGGACGCCGGTACCCAGCGCCCAGGCCAGCGCCGAGCTGCCCAGCGTCACGATGACGCGCGGGTCGATGACGTCGACCTGTGCCTCGAGCCAGGGCCGGCAGGTGGCTCCCTCGCTCTGGCGGGGGGTCCGGTTGTCCGGCGGCCGGCACTTCACCGTGTTGAGCACGGCCAGGTCGGCGCGCTCGAGGCCGACCTCGGCCAGCACCGAGTCGAGCAGCTGCCCCGAGCGTCCGATGAACGGCAGGCCACCCTCGTCCTCGTTCCGGCCAGGCGCCTCCCCCACGAGGAGCAGCCGCGCGCTGGCCGGGAATACACCCGGCACGACGCGGGTGCGGCTCCGCGAGAGCGGGCAGGCGAAGCACTCGTGCATGGTCGCGGACAGCTCGTCCCAGGTCCGCAGCGCTGGCGCGACGGCGGCCGGGTCGACGATCACGACGTCACCTGCTCGACGAGCGCCGCCAACAGCCGGTTGAACTCGGCCCTCCGCTCGAACATCACCAGGTGACCCGCTCCCTCGTAGATCACCAGCTCCGCAGTCGGGATCAGCTCGGCGATGTGCCGGCTGTGCTCGACCGGTGTTATCGCGTCCCGGCTTCCCGCGACCACCAGCGTCGGCAGGTCGTGGAAGGCGCGCAGGATCTCGTACATCTCGAGCCGGGTGAACAGGGGATAAAAGTCGGTGAACACGCTGACCGGGTTCGCCGCGATCATCGCGTCGACGAAGGCCACCTGGTCGGCCGGCGCCGGTCCGCCGAAGCCCATCCGCCGGGTGAGCTCGTACGCAAGCCCGGAGGTGAACCGACGACCGACCTCGATCGCCGGTTTGAAGGGGGTCAACGCCGCGACCACCGACGGTGATGCCTTGACGACCAGGTCACTGCCCCGCCGGCCCGGGACCAGCTTGATGACCCCACCCGCACTGGTGCTGAGCAGCACGGCGCCGGCCACCCGGTCGCGCACCCGTTCGGCGAAGTGCTCGGCGAAGCCCATGATCGTCATGCCACCCATCGAGTGCCCGACCAGCACCAGCGGACCGTCCGGGACCACCTCCTCGATGACTCGGGCAAGGTCGCGGGCGAGCTGCTCGACCGTGCAGTGTGACGCATCCGAACGTCCGGACCGGCCGTGCGAGCGCTGGTCATAGAGCACCACGCGGTGTCGCTCCCGGAACGCGGCCCGCTGGAAGTGCCAGCAGTCGCTGGTCAGTGTCCAGCCGTGCACGAAGACCAGGGCCGGGTCCTGCGCCCACGACGCCGATCCCGACGACGGTCCGTCGACCTCGACGTGCAGCGGCACCCCGTCGTCCGCGACCACCGTTTGACCGTCAGAGCGCAGCGAGCCGAGCGGGGGTTCGCCGTCGAGATGACCCTCGGACAGCGTGCGCTGGCGTCGGATCGCCAGACCGGTCATCGCGCTCGCCACCGCGAGGCCACCCACGGCACCGCCGACCGCGACCGCCGCCCGCCACGCCCGCCCGCTCACGCGGTGCCCTCGGTGTCCCCGGCGTCCGGGGTGTAGCGACGCTGCACCCGTGGACCCAGCCGGGTCACGATCTCGTACGAGATGGTCCCCGCTGCCTCGGCCCAGTCCTGGGCGCTCGGCTCACCCCGCTCCCCCGGGCCGAAGAGCACGACCTCGTCCCCGGCCCCGGCCGCGGTGGTGGCGAGGTCGATGACGAACTGGTCCATGCAGACCTGACCCACCAGCGGCCGGCGTCGTCCTCCGACCCAGACCTGTGCCCGGTTGGACGCGTGTCGAGGCACCCCCTCCGCGTAGCCCAACGGGACCAGCCCGAGCGTCGTCGCCTCGGCAGTCGTGTGGGTGTGGCCGTACGAGACCCCGCTGCCCGCGGGCACCCGCTTGACGGCCGCCAACCTGCCGCGCAGCGTCATGGCAGGTCTCAGGCCGAGGTCCGCGGCCGTGGACCGCCGCGGCACCGGGGACAGGCCGTACGCCGCCAGCCCGCAGCGCACCAGGTCGAAGTGGGAGCTGGGCCGGGTCAAGGCGGCCGCCGAGTTGGCCAGGTGGCGCAGGCT
>JACCZI010000305.1 GCA_013696015.1 Nocardioidaceae bacterium | reverse complement strand
CCGCACAGCTCCGGCGAGATCTCTGCGACGCAGCGACGGGACGGCGGCTAACGGGGCTACGAGACAAGCAGCAGACGCCACCATTGTGTGCGGGGCGAACACTAGTCCGCCTCTGACAGGGCCGCCTCGATGCTTGCCCCTGGAACCAGGTTGACCTGGTCGCCAGGCCTCGACGAAGGGCCAGGACAGCCAGGAACCCGAGCGGCACGCTGCTCGTCGGAGCGACGCTCGCTGTTCTCGCGACGACCCTTATCGGCACGACCTCGCCATCTGGAATCAGCAGTACGTCATCAATGTCCACCCACCGATGACCCAATCCAGTCCATCGTGACACCGACTGGCGCGCAGTACTCGCGATCAGCCCCGCAATGCGGTGGAGAACGCGCTCGGCAACGTGCTGTTGTTCACCGCACTGGCATTCGGCCTGTCCGTGCTCATCGAGGTGAGTCAGCTCGTGACACCGGCGGTGCCTTTCTCGGCGCGCTCGCCACCATCGCGGTGACCGTCCGGAGGGCTGGACCGTGGCCACGGCGGCCGGGGTAGTCGTGACCGCCGGCGAGGCCCCCATCCGCCCTAGGTCGAGGCCGCGACAGCCGAGGTGCGGTGGTACCGCGCGGCGGTGACCGCCAGGCCGGCCGCGCCGAGCAGCGGCACCAGCGTGGTGTCCCCCGAGGCGGGCACCACCAGTGCTGCTAGCCCAGCTGCGGCCACGAAGGCAACGTTGAACGTTACGTCGTAGACCGCGAACGCCCGGCCGCGGTGGCCGTCCTCGAGGTGCCGTTGCAGTGCGGTGTCGGTGCAGATCTTGAGGCTCTGCGCGGCCAGGCCCAGCACGAAGCCGGTGACGGCCAGCGCCGGGACACCCTGGCCCACGGCGGTGACGGCGGTTGCGCTGGCAGCCGCGAGCAAGACCAAGATCACCCAGGGCCGTTCTCCGACACGGTGTCGCCCGACGGGCGTGACGAGTGCGGCCGAGACGAAGCCGGCGGCTGAGGCGGCGGCGACGATCGCAGCCCCCGACAAGTCCGAGCGCTGCTCGCCGATCGTGAGCATCACCGCCTGGACGGTCCACAGGCCGTACCAGAACCGGTAGGAGCCGAACGCCGTCAGCATCCGGGCCGCCACGCCGTGCGAGCGGAGATGGTCGACCCCCGCGACGAGGTCCCGCAGGACGTGCCTCAGGTCGGTGCCCGTTCGTGGCTGATCCGGTGGCTGATCCGGTCCGAGCGCGTCGCGGCTGAGCCGCATCGCCAGGGCCCCAGCGGCCGCGAAGCCGACAGCAGCCGACACCAACACAGCCTGTGAGCCGGCGCCTTCCAGCGAGAGGAAGACCCCCCCGGTGCCCACACCGCAGAGCGTGGCGATGGTGCCCGCAGTCGGCGCGACGGCGTTAGCGGTGACCAGCAGGTCGCGGGGCACCACATGGGGCAATCCGGCGGACAGGGCGGCGAGCAGGAACCGGTTGACGCCGAGACAGCCGATGGCCAGGGCGTACTGCGGCACGCCCGCCTGCTCCGACGCTGCCGCCAGCGTCAGCGCGGCTACGAGTGCGAGCCGGATGACCTGCCCGTACACGAGCACCTGCCGTCGTGACCAACGGTCGAGGAAGACGCCGGTGAACGGTCCGACGAGGCTGAACGGCATCAGGATCACCGCTGCGGCGGTCGCGACAGCGGCCGGCGTCTGCTGGCGTTCCGGGGACAACAGCACCAACCAGGCCAGGCCGGCCTGGAACAAGCCGTCACTGAACTGCGAGGTCAGGCGGACCGCCACCAGGCGGCGAAAACCCGCGAAAGCGGCGAGGCTGCGGAGCGCGCTCGCCTACCGCTCCAGATGTGATGGTCGCGTTCGGCTGCGCAGCGGACCTACTCGCCTCACCGCTCCACCTGCGATGGTCGCGTTCGGCTGCGCAGCGGAGCTACTCGCCTCACCGCTCCACGTCGCCGCGGATGAAGGCCTCCACACTGTCTCGGCCCTCGTCGTCGGGGCGCTGCACCGGCGGCGACTTCATCAGGTAGCTCGAGGCCGACAGCAGCGGCCCACCGATGCCACGGTCCAGGGCGATCTTGGCCGCCCGAACCGCGTCGATGATGATGCCGGCCGAGTTCGGCGAGTCCCAGACCTCGAGCTTGTACTCCATGGTGAGCGGCACGTCTCCGAACGCGCGGCCCTCGAGCCGGACGTACGCCCACTTGCGGTCGTCGAGCCACGCCACGTAGTCGGACGGCCCGATGTGGACGTTCCGCGCGCCGAGATCGTGGTCAATGTTGCTCGTGACCGCCTGCGTCTTGGAGACCTTCTTCGACTCGAGGCGGTCACGCTCGAGCATGTTCTTGAAGTCCATGTTGCCACCGACGTTGAGCTGGTAGGTCCGGTCGAGCACGACCCCACGGTCCTCGAACAGCTTGGCCAGGACCCGGTGGGTGATGGTCGCGCCCACCTGCGACTTGATGTCGTCGCCGACGATCGGAACGCCGGCGTCGGTGAACTTCTGGGCCCACTCGGGGTCGGAGGCGATGAAGACCGGCAACGCGTTAACGAAGGCAACACCCGCGTCGATGGCGCACTGCGCATAGAACTTGTCCGCGACCTCGCTGCCGACCGGCAGGTACGAAACGAGCACGTCGGTACGGGTGTCCCTGAGCACCCGGAGGACGTCGACCGGTTCGGTGTCGGACTCCTCGATCGTTTCCCGGTAGTACCTGCCGAGACCGTCGAGGGTATGGCCGCGTTGCACGATGACACCCGTAGGCGGCACGTCGCAGATCCGAATCGTGTTGTTCTCACTCGCCCGGGTGGCCTCGGCGAGGTCGAACCCCACCTTCTTGGCGTCGACGTCGAACGCTGCGACGACCTCGATGTCACCGACGTGGTAGTCGCCGAACGTGACATGCATCAGTCCCGGAACGACGCCGTCGGGGTCGGCGTCCCGGTAGAACTCGACGCCTTGCACGAGCGATGTGGCACAGTTGCCGACACCGACGATGGCGACACGGACCGAAGCCATTGAGGTCTCCTTCACTTGATGGGGTGCTGCCGGCGTTGGGACCGGCGAGGTCTGGAGCGCGGCGGTGCGACGGCATCGTGGCCCGCGCCCGATCGCTCGGTGTCGATGAGTTCGTTGAGCCACCGAACCTCGCGCTCCACCGACTCGAGGCCGTGCTGCTGCAGCGCCAACGTGTACTTGTCGACGCGCTCCCGAGTGCGGGCGAGCGCCACCCGCACACCCTCGAGGCGTTCCTCCAGCCGGTTCCGCCGGCCCTCGAGGATCCGGACCCGGGTCTGCGCGTCGGTGCGGGCAAAGAACGCGAAATGCACGTCGAACGTGTCGTCGTCCCACGAGGACGGACCCGACTGGGCGAGCAGCTGCGCGAAGTGTTCCTTGCCCTCGGCGGTCAGCTTGTACACGATGCGAGCACGGCGCCCGGTGATGCCCCCGGGACTTCCGCTGAGGGTCTGTGTGGTGTCGGGAGCGATGAGACCGTTGCGCAGGAGCTGTTTGAGGCAGGGGTAGAGCGTGCCGTAGGAGAGCACCCGGCCCCAGCCGAGCAGCGCGTTGACGCGCTTGCGCAACTCGTAGCCGTGCATGGGAGCCTCGTGCAATAGGCCCAGCACAGCCATGTCGAGTGCGGCACCGCGTTTTGCCACGCGTACCTCCTCGCCAGCGACGTGTGCTCCGCAGCTCAGATGCTGTGGAGCGATGTATCGTAACGATACATCGTGGCGGAAGCCACTCGGCCGTGCTCAGGGCGCCGGATGGGAGGGAAGACCACGTGAGTGAGCCGCAGGACACGCCCTCCGGGGGACCACCTGCCGGCCCGACCAAGCAGCCCCGACACCCACGGCTGCGCAAGGCGCTGAAGTGGACCGGCATCGGGTTCCTGATCAGCCTGCTCGTCCTCGTGGCGGCATTTTTCATCGCCTACGCCGCGATCGACATCCCTGACCCGAACGCGGAGTTCCAGACGGAGACCACCGTCGTGTACTACTCCGACGGCAAGCACGAGCTTGGCACGTTTGCGACCCAGAACCGCCAAGCGGTCGAACTGTCCCGCGTACCGGAGCACGTTCAAGCCGCGGTCATCGCCGCTGAGGACCAGACCTTCTACGACAACAGTGGACTGGACGTCAAAGGAATCATCCGTGCGGCGTGGAACAACGCGAGCACCGACACCACGCAGGGTGCCTCGACCATCACCCAGCAGTACGTGAAGGTCCTCTACCTGACCCAGGAGCGCACCTGGTCGCGCAAGGTCAAGGAGGCGTTCCTGTCACTGAAGATCCAGCGCGAGCAGTCCAAGAGCGAGATCCTGCAGGGCTACCTGAACACCATCTACTTCGGTCGGGGCGCGTACGGGATCCAGGCGGCGGCGCAAGCGTACTTCGAGGTGGACGTCGAGGACCTCACGGTCGAGCAGGGGGCGGCGTTGGCGGCGATCCTGAACTCCCCGGCGAACTACGACCCGGCGGAGGGCAGGACGGCGCGTGAGTCGCTGCTCTCCCGCTACGGCTACGTCTTGGACAGCATGGCCGAGCTGGGCACGCTCGACGTCGACGAGGCGTCCCTGCTCGGCCAGCGGCTGCCCGACTTCCCCACGATCGAGCAGACCGACCGCCTCGGAGGCCCCGAGGGCTACATCCTGGAGGTGGTCGAGGACGAGCTCCAAGCCCGCAACTTCACCGACGCCGACATCAACGGTGGCGGCCTGAGTGTCATCACGACCCTCGACTACGACAACCAGCAGGCCGCCGAGCGCGCGATCGCCGAACAACGGCCGGACGGGCTGAAACAGCTGAACATCGCACTGGCGTCGGTCGAGCCGGGAACAGGTGCACTGCGCGCGATGTACGGCGGCGAGGACTATGTCGCACAGGAGAAGGGCAGTCAGCTCAACTGGGCGACCATTGGGGCGCAACCCGGCTCGTCATTCAAGCCGTTCGCGCTGATCGCCGGTCTCCGTGACGGCTTCAGCCTCGACGACACCGTGAACGGCAGCTCGCCGTACGCCCTGCCGGGCGGCGACAGCATCGAGAACCAAGGTGACAGCGGAGGTACGTCCTTCGGGTTCGTCTCACTGCTGTACGCCACCCAGCAGTCGATCAACACGGCATACATCGACCTGGCTTTGCAGATGAAGGACGGGCCGCAGCGGATCGTCGAGACCGCGGAGGACGCCGGCATCCCCCACAAGGTGATGGCGGCGTGGGGCGACCCGCCGGCCCTCGTGACCCCGCTCGGGTACGAGCGCGTCCCGACCGTCGACATGGCCGACGGCTACGCGACGATCGCCGCCGGCGGCGAGCAGGCTGACTGGTTCTCCGTCGAGAAGGTGACCGGGTCCGACGGGGAGGTGCTGTACAACCACCAGGTCAGTGCCGCGCGGGTGTTCTCCTCCGGTATCGCTGCCGACGTCAGCTACGCACTCCAGCAGGTGGTGTTGTCCGGCACCGGCACCAACGCCGGACTCCGCTGCCCCGCCGCAGGCAAGACGGGCACCGCCACCGGCACAGGTGCGCAGGGCGGCGAGACCGTGTCCTCGTCGTGGTTCGTCGGGTACACACCGCAGCTCGCCACCGCGGTGACGTACACGCGTGGTGATGGCAACGACCAGCTCTCCGGCTACCTGCCGACCTTCTACGGCGGCGACTACCCCGCCCGCACCTGGCAGGCCTACATGAGCAGCGCGCTCGAGGGCGAGAACTGCATCCCGTTC
>JACCZI010000291.1 GCA_013696015.1 Nocardioidaceae bacterium | reverse complement strand
GCAACCTCGACGAGTTCTTCATGGTCCGGGTCGCAGGCCTGAAGCGGCGCATCGCCGCGGGAGTCGCCGTCCCTGCCGTGAGCGGTCTGCGTCCCCGCGAGGTGCTGGATGCCATCTGGCGCGACAGCCGGGGGCTGATGGAGCGCCACGGACAGCTCTTCCACAACGACCTGGTATCCCGGTTGTCAGCGGCCGGCATCGAGCTGCTGCGGTGGGCCGACCTCAGCGCCGACGAGCGAGAGCACTGCCGTGACTTCTTCCGGCGCCGCCTCTACCCGGTCCTCACCCCGCTGGCGGTCGACCCGGCGCACCCGTTCCCGTACATCTCGGGACTCTCCCTCAACCTCGCGGTCGGCGTGCGCAACCCCGACACCGGCAAGGAGCACTTCGCGAGGGTCAAGGTGCCGCCCAACTTCCACCGCTGGGTGGCGCTCGGGCAGCAGCGTTTCGTGCCGCTTGAGGACGTCATCGGTGCCCACCTCGACATGCTCTTCCCCGGCATGGAGGTGGTGGCGCATCACGCCTTCCGCGTCACGCGCAACGAGGACCTCGAGGTGGAGGAGGACGACGCCGAGAATCTGCTGAAGGCCCTCGAGAAGGAGCTGCTCCGGCGGCGCTTCGGACCGCCGGTGCGGTTGGAGGTCGAGGAGTCCATCGACCCGCACGTGCTCGAGCTGCTGGTCTCAGAGCTCGACATGAGCAGCGCCGAGGTGTTCCGCCTGCCCGGTCCACTTGACCTGAGTGGCCTCCACGCGATCGCTGGGCTGGACCGCTCGGAGCTCAAGTTCCCCGCCTTCGTCCCCGGCACGCATCCCGACCTCGCGGAGGTCGAGACTGCCAGCCCCGCAGACTTGTTCGTGGCGCTGTCGTCCCAGGACGTGCTGGTGCACCACCCGTACGACTCGTTTGCGACGAGCGTGCAGCGATTCATCGAGCAGGCGGCGGCCGACCCACAGGTGCTGGCGATCAAGCAGACGCTCTACCGCACGTCCGGCGACTCCCCGATCATCGAGGCCCTGGTCGACGCTGCCGAGTCCGGCAAGCAGGTGCTGGTGCTGGTCGAGATCAAGGCCCGGTTCGACGAGCGAGCCAACATCCGATGGGCGCGCACGCTCGAGGAGGCGGGGTGCCACGTCGTCTACGGCCTGCTCGGCCTCAAGACGCACTGCAAGCTGGCCCTGGTTGTTCGTGACGAACCCGACGGCATCCGGCGGTACGCACATATCGGGACGGGCAACTACAACCCCAAGACGGCCCGGCTGTATGAAGACCTCGGGCTGCTGACCTCACATGCCGACATCGCCGACGACATCAGCGCCCTGTTCAACAACCTCTCCGGCTACTCGTTGCGCGGGGAGTACGCGACGATGATGGTGGCGCCCCACGGCGTCCGCGACGGCCTGCTCGAGCGGATCCAGACCGAGATTGCCCATCATCTGGCCGGGCGGCCGGCGCGAATCCGGTTCAAGGTCAACTCGCTGGTCGACGAGGCGTTGATCGACGCTCTGTTCCATGCCAGCCAGGCCGGGGTGCCCATCGACCTGCTGGTGCGCGGGATCTGCGCTTTGCGTCCGGGGGCGCCGGGGGTGTCGGAGACGATCCGGGTCCGCAGCATCCTCGGCCGGTTCCTCGAGCACAGCCGCATCTTCTGGTTCGAGAACGCGGGCAGCCCACAGGCGTGGATCGGCTCTGCGGACCTGATGCACCGCAACCTCGATCGACGCGTGGAGTCCCTGGTGAAGATCCCGAGCGAGCGGCACTGTCGCGAGCTCGCCGAGCTGCTGACCCTGGCGTTCGACGACGCGACCTCCTCGTGGCACCTCGAAGCCGACGGCACCTGGCGGCGTCACGCCACCGACGACAGCGGCTCACCGCTGCGCGACATGCAGGACCATCTGATCGCCGTTCACCGGCGGCGGCGCGAGACCGCTCACCGGCGCGGCTGAGCGGTGACGGACAAGGAGACGGGCCGGCTCGCAGCATCTGGGGGGAGAGGCGCGCGCCGGCCCGTCGAGGTCCGGTCGGCTCGGGGGAGTGCCGATCGGACGTTGAGCCCGACCATACCCCGACTCGGCGACGGTCGACAGGGGCGAAACCGACCTTCTCCGAGTCCGTCGTCACGGCCGCTGACCTGAGACTGAGCGGGTGGTTACATCATCGCGGCAACTTGCGGCCGGAGCCCTCGTCTGGCGTGAGGTGAGCGGCCTACTGCAGCTGCTGGTGGTCCATCGTGCCCGATACGACGACTGGACGTTTCCCAAGGGCAAACGCGACCCCGGTGAACCGCTGCCGGTGACCGCGGTGCGCGAGGTCACTGAGGAGACCGGCGTCGAAGTGCGACTGGGTGCGCCACTGCCCATCCTCGAGTACCCACTGCGCCCCGGTTGCACCAAGCGCGTCTCGTACTGGTGCGCCAGACCCGTCGGGGTCGGCGAGCTGCACCATGAACCGGACGCCGAGATCGACGGAGTCCGCTGGGTCGACGCCGGCGATATCGCATCGTTGCTCACGTACGGCACCGACCGTCGGATGCTCGACGACTTCCGGAGCCTGGCTGCAGACGGTGGTCACCGCACGGAGCCGCTGATCGTGTTGCGGCACGCCAAGTCCCAGTCGCGGCGGCGCTGGCGACGCGACGACCGGTTGCGTCCGCTCACCAAGCAGGGCCACGCCGAGGCGCAACGACTGGTGCCCCTGCTGACCGCGTACGGCATCCGCACGGTCGTCAGCAGCGACTCGACGCGTTGCGTCCAGACCGTGCAGCCGTACACCGCGGCGACCATGGTGGACGTCGTGCTCGACCGCGGCCTGTCCCAGGAGGACGCGACCCGCAAGCGAATCGCCAGACGGCTGCCCAGTCTGGTGCCGCGCGACAGCCCGACGGTTGTGTGCACTCACCGGCCGGTGCTGCCCTTTGTGTGGGATTGCCTCGGCCTCGACAGCGTCGACATCCCCACGTTGGCCCCCGCGCAGTGTGTCGTCCTGCACCGGTGCACCTCGACGAAGCTGGCGACCGAGGCCCACCGCCCCTGACCCGTGTTCACCCGCCCGCCGTGCTGGCTATCACTGGGTGTTGCCAATAAGTTAGCAATCGTTCACTCTGTGTTCACCAGCGCCGACCGGAGCAGTCACCTCTGATGCCTAGTGTGCACCGCGAAACGACTTATCTCGCACCTCGATCCGAGAGGGACACGACGTGACTCGCCCTTTTCTGCGCCGCACGGTGATGCCCGGCCTCGCCGCACTCACACTGATCGGTCTGTCCGCCTGCGGGGGGGAGGAAAGCAGCAG
>JACCZI010000246.1 GCA_013696015.1 Nocardioidaceae bacterium | reverse complement strand
TGCTGGTCCGGCTGTGGCGCGAGCTGGTCGGCCACGACATCGCGACGCCGATCCCGCGGATGACCTACGCCGAGGCGATGCGCCGGTTCGGCATCGACCGGCCCGACCTGCGGTTCGGGTGCGAGCTTGTCGACTTCACCGCGTACTTCGCCGACACGCCGTTCCGCGTCTTCTCGCCGACCGGGGACGACTGGCACGTCGGCGCTGTTGTGATGCCCGGTGGTGCCTCGCAGGCTCGGCGCGAGCTCGATGCCTGGCAGGAGTGGGCCCGCTCGCACGGCGCCAAGGGGCTGGCGTACGTGCTGGTGGGAGCCGACGGCGAGCTCGGTGGGCCGGTGGCCAAGAACCTGTCCGACGACGAGCGGGCCGGTCTGGTGGCCGCCGCCGGTGCCGACCCCGGAGACTGCATCTTCTTCGCGGCCGGCCGACGACAGCAGGCGCTGTCCCTGCTGGCCGCGACCCGGTTGGAGGTGGCGGCGCGCTGCGACCTGATCGACCACTCGCGATGGGAGTTCGTCTGGGTGGTCGAGGCGCCGATGTTCGAGCGGATCGAGCGTCCCGACGGCAGCACGGGGTGGACCGCGATCCATCATCCGTTCACCGCACCAACGCCCGAGCACGCCGACACGTTCGCCTCGGCGCCCGGCGAGGCGCTGTCGCAGGCGTACGACATCGTGCTCAACGGCACCGAGCTGGGCGGCGGGTCAATCCGGATCCACCAGGCGGCCGTCCAGCAGCAGGTGTTCGACGTCATCGGGCTGAGCGAGACCGAGGCGCGCTCGCAGTTCGGCTTCCTGCTCGAAGCGTTCGAGTACGGCCCGCCGCCGCACGGCGGCATCGCGCTCGGGATCGACCGGCTGTGCGCGCTGTTGGCGGGCACGGAGTCGATCCGCGACGTGATCGCGTTCCCCAAGACGGCGTCCGGCGCCGACCCGCTGACCGGGGCTCCGACGCCCATCACGCCTGCTCAGCGGCGGGAGGCGGGCGTGGACGCGGGCGCCGCAACAGGACAGCCGGGCGCCCCGTAGCCGCAGCCGGGGGAATCAAGCGTTTCGAGATCGTTACCTCACGGTGTCCAAACCTTGCAGTTCAGTCGTCTAGAGTCCGGACGGCGCGACGCGTGACGCACGCGTCCAGGAGAGGTGACCAATGTCGCTGACGAACGTGGGTGTTGGGGCCGCTGAGACCGCGGGACTCGACGTTCCCGTCGCAGCCGACAAGAACATCCACGGCCGATCACCGACCCAGATCGCGTTCGACCGGCTGCGCAAGGACAAGGTCGCGGTCGTCTCGTTCGTCCTGGTCGTATTCTTCGTGCTCGTCGCGGTGTTCGCGCCGCTGTTGACTCGGGCGTTCGGTGTGGAAGTGGACGGCGGGGACCCGAGCGAGGACCTCGACATCTTCGCCTTCCCGATCATCGGGCCACCGGACAACGCGTTCACCTGGGACGCGCCGCTCGGGCTGGCGCCGAGCAGCGGGGACGACAACCTCGCCGAGTGGTTCTACGGCGCCCGCACCTCGCTGGAGGTGGCCGCGGCGGCCACGATCGGCAGCACGGTCCTCGGCATCGTGATCGGCCTCGTCGCCGGCTTCTCGCGCGGCTGGCTCGACCGCATCATCACCTTCGTCATCGACGTGTTCTTGTCGTTCCCGTTCCTGCTCGGCGCTCTCGCCCTGGCCCCGATCCTGGTCAACCGGTTCGCCACCGACGCAGCCGCGCTCGACAAGGCGCAGTTCGTGAGCCTGGTGCTGATCCTGACCTTCTTCGGCTGGATGTACCTGGCCCGGCTTATCCGAGGTGAGGTGCTCTCGCTGCGCGAGCGTGAGTTCATCCAGGCCGCGCGGGCCATCGGCGTGCCGACACGCGCGATCCTGTTCAAGGAGCTGCTGCCCAACCTGGTCGCACCCATCGTGGTGTCGATCTCGCTGGGGCTGCCGGCCTACGTGACCGCCGAGGCCGGCTTGGCCTACCTCGGCATCGGCCTGACCGGCCGGCCGTCCTGGGGACAGACGATCAACCGGGCGTCGCCGTACTTCGAGAGCTATCCGTTGTACCTGTGGGCGCCGGTGGTCGGGATCATGGTCCTGGTCGTCGCTCTCAACTTGCTGGGCGACTCTATACGAGACGCCCTCGACCCGAAGACTCGACGGTGACTCCAGTGCACCGCGGGAGAAAATGAACCGACCGGAAGGGGTTGGTAAGTGATGCGCTGGAAGAGGCCCGCAGTGG
>JACCZI010000216.1 GCA_013696015.1 Nocardioidaceae bacterium | reverse complement strand
GCTATGCTGGGCCGGCTGCAACGGGCCAGTACGTCGGTGCGCCACGTCCCCGACGCCCTCACGTTCCAGGGCCGTCAGACGCATTACAACCTCTACGTCGCGTACCCGCCTCGACGTTAGGGTCGCTGAATGGCCGACGCGCACGACACCGACGACTTCCGCATCGAGCGCGACACGATGGGCGAGGTCCGCGTCCCCACCACCGCCCTGTGGCGGGCCCAGACCCAACGGGCGGTCGACAACTTCCCGATCTCGGGGACGACCCTGGAGCCGCGGCACGTCGCCGCGCTCGGGCAGATCAAGGCGGCCGCCGCGCGGGCGAACGCCGAGCTCGGCGTGCTCGACGAGGACGTGGCGTCGGCCATCCGGGTCGCGGCGCAGGAGGTGGCGCAGGGCAAACACGACGACGAGTTCCCTGTCGACGTGTTCCAGACCGGCTCCGGCACGTCGTCGAACATGAACGCCAACGAGGTCGTCGCGACGCTGGCAAGCCGGGCCCTCGGTCGCGCCGTGCATCCCAACGACCATGTCAACGCCAGCCAGTCGAGCAACGACGTGTTCCCCACGTCGATCCACGTGGCGGCCGCCGCAGCCGTTGTCGACGACCTCGTACCGGCTCTGGAGCATCTGGCGGCGTCGCTGGAGCGCAAGGGCCGCGAGTTTGCCGACGTGGTTAAAGCGGGGCGGACGCACCTGATGGACGCCACTCCCGTGACGCTCGGCCAGGAGTTCGGCGGCTACGCCGCACAGATCCGGGCCGGTGCCGAACGGGTCGGGTCGAGCCTGCCCCGCGTGGCGCAGGTGCCGCTCGGCGGCACAGCGGTGGGAACGGGGATCAACACCCCGCAGGGCTTCCCGCAACGGGTGATCGAGCTGCTCGCGACGGCGACGGGGCTGCCGCTGACCGAGGCGCCGGACCACTTCGAGGCGCAGGGCGCGCGCGACGGCCTGGTCGAGCTGTCCGGGCAGCTGCGCACGGTCGCCATCAGCCTCACCAAGATCTGCAACGACCTGCGGTGGATGGGTTCTGGGCCCACCGCCGGTCTCGCCGAGATCACATTGCCCGACCTACAGCCCGGCTCGAGCATCATGCCGGGCAAGGTCAACCCGGTGCTGCCGGAGGCGACCCTGATGGTGTGTGCCCAGGTGGTCGGCAACGACGCCGCGATCGCCGTCGCGGGTGCCAGCGGCAGCTTCGAGCTCAACGTGATGATGCCGGTCATGGCGCGCTGCCTGCTCGAGTCGCTGCGGCTGCTGAGCAACGCCTCGCGACTGCTGGCGGACCGCTGCGTCGACGGGATCACCGCCAACACCGAACGGGCGCGCGCGTACGCCGAGTCGTCACCGGCGATCGTGACGCCGCTCAACCGCCTGATCGGGTACGAGAACGCCGCCAAGATCGCCAAGCAGGCGGTCGCCGAGGGCAAGACGATCCGCGAGGTGGTGCTCGAGCACGGGTGGGTCGAGCGGGGCACTCTGAGCGAGCCGCAGCTGGACGAAGCCCTGGACGTGATGCGTATGACGCAGCCGTGACCGGTGTCAGCTGACGAGCCGCGCCAGGCGGTAGCCGCCGCTGTCGAACACCTCGCGGTAGCGCTCCCCCGGGTGACGCTGCTCGGCCAGTCGGGCAGCATCCGGCGCTGCGCTCGACCACCCTGCCGCAGTGTCGATGAGCACGTAGTCCGGAGTCACACCGGCGTTGTCATTGCCGATCCAGTAGACGGTCCGGTCCGCCGCCAGCTGCGTGATCAGGCCGATGTCGGTCTCGACCGAGGCTCCCTCCGGCACAAGCGCCAGCACGTCGTGCGCCGCCTCGGCGCGGGGACTCGCGTCGTACGTCTGCGACCTGACCAGGTCGCGGAACGGGAACTGCAGGCACAGCACCAGCGCCACGGCGGTTGCCACGGCCGGCACGTGCATGGCGTATGCCCGCAACCACCGCCAGCGGCTTCGCCTGGCGCGGATAACGCCGTCGACCAGCGCAATGAACAAGATCGGCATCAACGTCAACGAGTAGTGCCAGTCGGTGACCCAGTAGTAGGGGTTGTCACCCAGGAACCGCCAGGTCAGGGTCGGGACGGCGAGTAGGACGAACGGTGACCAGAGGGCGATGAACCCGGTGATCGCAAGCGCCAGCAACATCGTCTCGACCTTGGTCGAGGGGGTCAGCAGCTGCGTCGGCAACGACAGCAACCGCTCGAGCAGCGGTGTCCCTACCTCCCCACCGCCGAACTTCGTCCAGTAGTCGTAGCTGCCGTCCGGGTTCAGCGTCGGGATCACGACCGCGACCGTGAGCACAAAGGCGGTCGCTCCGCCGGCAACCAGTGCCAGCCCCCACCGGCGGATGCCGATGAGAAGCAGGCACACGCCGAGTGCGGCAACAGTGACGCCCATGTCCTCCTTGACGATAAGGAGCAGCGCCGACCAGATCGCGACGCGGCCCCAGCGCCGGTCCAGATACGCCTCGCCCGCAAGCGCTAGCAGGGGAACGGCGAGGCACACCTCGTGGAAGTCGAAGTTGACGGCCGACTGGATGCCCCACGACAACCCGTACGCGACCCCCACGGCCAGCCCGGCCGCGGCGCCCAGGTGGCGGACGGCTACCCGCGCGATGACGGCCACGGACAGCCCAACCAGCAGCGCCTGTCCCACCAGCAGCGTCGCAGGACCGGGAAACAGTCGGTAGAACGGCGCGAACACGACCAGCAGCGGGCTGAAGTGGTCACCGAGCAGGTTGAACCCGGGTCCCTTGACATCGACGATCGGTGCCCCGAAGTGGGCGTAACCGCTGATCGCCTGTTCGAAGATCGCCACGTCCCAGGAGCGGGTCTCGAGCCGGTGCAGCCGAGCCAGGGACAGCGTGGCGTACGCGGCGGCGAAGGCGATGCTGAGCAGGTACGGCGCGGCGATCGTCGCGCGTGAGCGAGCGGCGACCCGAGTGGCACCCGGCGCCCGCCGTCGAGGCGCAGCAGTGACGTCCTCGGTCGTGGTCATGGAGCTCCGTGCAGAGGGTGGTTGCGTGACCCGGCTACTTCATCCTGACACGGGCCGCGAGACCCCCCGCTCAGTACCAGCCGTTGCCGGCCTTGAAGCTGTTGGCCGAGCACGGCGTCCCGTACGACAAGCGGATGTACTCCAGCCCCCACGCGATCTGCGTCGCCGGGTTGGTGCGCCAGTCCGGGCCGGCGCTGGCCATCTTCTCCGCCGGCAGCGACTGCGGGATGCCGTACGCACCGGACGTGGGGTTGGTGGCCGAAGCATTCCAGTTGCTCTCGCCGACCCATAGCGAGTCGAGGCAGCCGAACTCGTACTCGGACCAGCCATACCGCGCGAGCATCGCCCGCGCGATGTCCCGCGGGTCGGAGTGGGCAGCGGCCAGCTCGCCGGTCTTGACTGTGGCTCCGCCGCGGTGGCGACCGACAGTGCCGGTGCGGCCCCGCAGGGCCTGTTGCTTCAGGTCACCGAGTGAGGGTCTGACCGCGTCGCGGCTGACGGTCCCGCTGTCGGTCCAGCGCGCCACGTCACGCTCGTACCCCGCCGCTGCCGACGGTGCGCTGGCGACAGGTGCTCGCGCTTGAGGACCCGCCTGACCACCGGTCCCGAGCATAACGGCCGTCGCGAACAAGCCGCCGAGGATGACGGCGTAAGCGCAAAGCCGGCGCCGCAAGGCCACGCACGAACCTTCCGGGGTAGGACAGGGGTCGCTACACCCTGCCCTACTCCGCAGTCGTTATCAAACCGAGACCACAGCAGGCACCTCAGCCGCTGAGCCGCTCTCCGGTGCTCGAGGAGAACATGTGCACCTTCTCCGGGTCGACGGACAGGTTGAGCGTGCCACCGCGCGCCGGCACCGTCCGGGCCTCGTGCCGCGCGATCACGGTCTGCTGGTCTTCGCCGTCTTGTGTGACCGAGGCGTAGACGTAGGCGTCGGCGCCCAGCTCCTCGACGACCTCGACGGTCGTGGCGAGCCCTGCCTCGCCCTCGGCGACCGGGCGGAAGGCCTCCGGGCGCACACCGAGGACGACGTCCTTGTCGCCCTTGATCGTGGCGTCGGCCCCGCGAGGCAGCGGCACGGTCATCGTGCCGAGCTTCGCACCGTCGGACGTGACGGGGACCGTGAACAGGTTCATCGCCGGTGAGCCGATGAAGCCGGCGACGAAGGAGTTGACCGGCTTGTCGTACAGGTTGAGCGGGGTGTCCACCTGCTGGAGCAGTCCGTCCTTGAGCACCGCGACGCGGTCACCCATCGTCATCGCCTCGACCTGGTCGTGTGTGACGTACACCGTGGTGACTCCGAGCCGGCGTTGCAGGGAAGCGATCTGGGCCCGAGTGGAGACGCGCAGCTTGGCGTCGAGGTTGGACAGCGGCTCGTCCATCAAGAACACCTGTGGCTCGCGTACGATCGCGCGGCCCATCGCCACCCGCTGGCGCTGGCCACCGGAGAGCGCCTTCGGCTTGCGGTCGACGTACTCCTCGAGTCCGAGCAGCTTGGCTGCCTCCCCTACCCGCTTGGCGCGCTCGTCCTTGCTGATCCCGGCCATCTTGAGCGCGAAGCCCATGTTGTCGCCGACGGTCATGTGGGGGTACAGCGCGTAGTTCTGGAAGACCATCGCGATGTCGCGGTCCTTGGGCGCCATGTTGGTGACGTCGCGGTCACCGATGTGGATGTGCCCGCTGGTGACCTTCTCGAGACCTGCGAGCATCCGTAGCGACGTGGACTTGCCGCAGCCCGAGGGCCCGACAAGGACCATGAACTCGCCGTCTTTGATGTCGAGGTCGAGCTTGTCGATCGTGGCCACATCGGCACCGGGGTAGAAGCAGGTCGCTTGCTCGTACGTGACTTCAGCCATTGTTGTGTCCCTTCACCGGCAGGTACGTGCCGGACGATCCGTCGTGGAGGGCTTGCGCTGTCGTGGTTCCCTCAGCGCGCCGGATCATGCGGCGTCAGGGCCCGCAACCGCAACCGGTCACAGCGTAACGTCCTCCAGCATCTCGGTCACTAGCGCAGCGATCGGGGAGCGCTCGGACCGGGTCAGGGTGACGTGGGCGAACAACGGGTGTCCCTTGAGCTTCTCTACGACGGCCACGACGCCGTCGTGACGACCCACCCGCAGGTTGTCGCGCTGCGCCACGTCGTGGGTCAGCACGACCTTGGAGCCGGCCCCCACGCGCGACAGCACGGTCAGCAGCACGTTGCGCTCCAATGACTGCGCCTCGTCGACGATGACGAACGCGTCGTGCAGGGACCGGCCGCGGATGTGGGTGAGCGGGAGAACTTCGAGCATGCCGCGCTCGAGCACCTCGTCGATGACATCGCCCGAGGAGACGGCGCCGAGCGTGTCGAACACCGCCTGAGCCCAGGGCTGCATCTTCTCCGACTCATTGCCGGGCAGGTAGCCGAGGTCCTGGCCGCCGACTGCGTACAACGGGCGGAACACGATCACCTTCTTGTGCTGCCGGCGCTCCATGACCGCTTCGAGACCCGCACACATGGCCAGGGCCGACTTGCCGGTGCCGGCGCGGCCGCCCAGCGAGACGATGCCGACCTCGGCGTCGAGCAGCAGGTCGAGGGCGATGCGCTGCTCCGCCGAGCGGCCACGCAGGCCGAACGCCTCGCGATCTCCGCGTACCAGGCGTACGGACTTGTCGGGACGGACCCGCCCGAGCGCACTGCCTCTGTCCGACAGCAGCACCAGCCCGGTGTGGCACGGCAGCTCGCGGGCGACGTCGAGGTCCGCCGTTCCGGCTTCGTACAAGGTGTCGACGTCACGACCACCGATCTCGATCTCGACCATCCCGGTCCAACCGGACTCGGCGGCCAGCTCGGCGCGGTACTCCTCGGCGACCAGGCCGACCGCCGACGCCTTGACCCGCATGGGCAGGTCCTTGGAGACCAGGGTGACGTCGCCGCCCTCGCCGGCCAGGTTGCTCGCGACGGCGAGGATCCGGGTGTCGTTGTCGCCGAGCCGGAAACCCGCCGGTAGCGAGTTCAGGCTGGTGTGGTTGAGCTCCACCCGCATGGTGCCGCCGGTCTCGCCGACCGGGACCGGCTCGTCGAGCCGGCCGTGGCGGATCCGCAGCTCGTCGAGGTGGCGCAGTGCCGCCCGGGCGAAGTAGCCCAGCTCGGGGTGCGCCCGCTTGCCCTCCAGCTCGGTGATCACGACCACGGGCAGCACCACCTCGTGCTCCTCGAACCGACGCAAGGCGCCCGGGTCGGCCAGCAGGACACTGGTGTCGAGCACGTACGTGCGACGGGTGGTGGTGTGAGATTCGTCGGCCACGGGGTGTCCCTTTCGCAGAGGCCTGCCGTCACCAGTGACGCTACGACTGCGCGTCGGATCCGCCAGGTACGACACGCCCGCCTGCGTGGGTGGCCGTCTGACGGGAGTTTCGTCAGCTGCCGTAGCGGCGCTCGCGCGCGGCGTACGAACGCATGGCGCGCAGGAAGTCGATGCGCCGAAAATCCGGCCATAGCGCCTCGCAGAAGTAGAACTCGCTGTGCGCGCTCTGCCAGAGCAGGAAGCCGGACATTCGCTGCTCCCCGGAAGTCCGGATCACCAGGTCGGGATCGGGTTGGCCCTTCGTGTACAGGTGCTCGGCAATGTGCTCGACGTCGAGCACCTCGGCCAGCTCCTCGATCGACGTCCCCCGCGTGGCGTGCTCGTGCAGCAGCGCTCGGACCGCGTCGGTGAGCTCGCGCCGGCCCCCGTACCCGACCGCAAGGTTGACGGTCGTGCCCTGCGTGCCGAATGTGGCCGCCTCGACCTCTTTGAGCCGCCGAGCGGTGGCGGCCGGAAGGAGATCCAGTGAACCGATCGGGTTCACCCGCCAGCGGCCGGTGGCTCCGATGCTGACCGCGAGGTCCTCGATGATCGCGATGAGCGGCTCGAGCTCGGCAGCGTCTCGGTTGAGGTTGTCCGTTGACAGCAGGTAGACCGTGACGATCTCGACCCCGGCGTCGTCGCACCAGCCGAGGAACTGCAGGAGCCGATCTGCTCCCGCGCGGTGACCCTCGGCTGTCGCGCCACCGAACGCGCGCGCCCAGCGACGGTTGCCGTCGATCATCACGCCGACGTGTCGAGGGGCCTGGGTCGGGTCGAGCCGGTGCTGCAGGCGCCGCGTGTACGCGCGGTACACAAGGTCTCGTACGGCTCTGCGCGCCCGACGTGGCAATCGCCGGGCAGGGAAGCTGGCGGAGGACATCAGGGTCAGGTTACCCACTGACACCGCGCGCCAAGGGATCTACGCTGAGCTGATGATCGACGGCATGCGAGGGCCATCGGTGCGAGACGACGTCAGTGACAGGCTGCGCGAGGTGCGCTCGGAGCTGCGCGAGACCGTCGAGGAGATCAAGCCGCGGCTGCGCGGGTGGTTGCACGCCGCGACGCTGCCGTTGTCACTGGCCGCCGGGATCGTACTCGTCGTGCTTTCCCCCGCCGGGGACGCTCGCATCGGGGCGATGGTGTTCATGATCGCGTCGATCCTGCTGTTCGGGGTCAGCGCGCTGTACCACACCCGGGCCTGGAGTGAACGTGGGCGTGCGGTACTGAAGCGGCTCGACCACTCGACGATCTTCCTGTTCATCGCGGGGACCTACACGCCGTTCGCGTTGCTCCTGCTGGACGACCGCAATGCGCAGCTGCTACTGACAATCGTGTGGGCAGGAGCCGTGGTCGGCGTCCTGTTCCGAGTGTTCTGGGTCGATGCGCCGCGGTGGTTGTACGTCCCGGTCTACTTCGCATTGGGCTGGGCGGCGATTCTGTGGATGCAGGAGTTCGCCGCCAGCGCCGGCACTGCCGTGATCACGCTGATGTTCGTGGGCGGCGGCTTCTACACTCTGGGCGCTCTCGTCTATGCCGTGCAGCGGCCCAACCCGCTGCCACGCTGGTTCGGCTTCCACGAGGTGTTCCACTCGTTCACCATCGCCGGGTTCACCACCCACTACGTCGGCATCTCCCTGGCCACCTACGCCCTCCGCTGACGATCCCTGCGTCAGGCGTCCGGGCCCTGCTCTCGTACCTCTTCGACGTAACCCTGGCGGCGCACCGGCGCGCGCTGCCGCAATTGGCGGGAACATGACCCGCCGGGTGCGGCGCTGCGTCAGCATCGCGCCAATTGAGGGGTGCTCGCGTTAGCGCTGCACCCCTCCGCCGCGGCGCAGATATCGCGACCAACGACAGGAACGATCAGGCGTCCGGGCCCTGCTCTCGTACCTCTTCCACGCGGGTCATCGCCTGGCGTAGCTCGGAGAGCCACTCATCGGCGTGCTGGGCGACGAGGCGGACGCACCAGCCGAGTGCGTCGCTGCGGGAACGTGCCGCGCCGGAATCAACCAGCGTGTCGAGCACCTGGCGCTCTGGCTGGCGCAGCCGCGTCATGACGGGAGCCGACAGCGAAGTGAACATGTGCCGCTCGTTGTCGACCTCCACTGCCCAGGCCACCTTGCGGCCGGCGGTGTGCTCCAGCTCACGGGCGATCTGCATGCGCTGCTCGCGCGTTGATTCGCGGAAGCGCTTCACACGGCCGGCCACGGCCGCTGCGTGCTCCGCGTCAGGGACGTCCTCGGCGCGCTCAGGAGCGGCGAGCTGGCCGGTTATCACGATCTCGTCGCGGTCGACCTGGACCGTGGGTGCGCCGTCGAACCAATCGTCGGGCAAGCGGCCGGACAGCCAGCTCCCGACCTTTTCGTGTGATGTAGTCATGTAATTATGATTACAGGCTGCCGCGTTCTAATACAATCTGCTGTCAGCGAACACCGCGGGCTTGCTCCGTCGCGGGAGTCGTCACACCGGAGGCGGCGGATCGTCGGTGAGGGCGGCGGGGTCCGTAACGGGGCGGTCGCAGACGAAGCCGTGGCAGACGTACGC
>JACCZI010000212.1 GCA_013696015.1 Nocardioidaceae bacterium | reverse complement strand
CGATCGAGCGGTTCGTCGGGGTGCTGACCGAGCACTACGCCGGTGCGTTCCCGCCGTGGCTGGCGCCCGTTCAGGTTGTGGCGATCCCCGTGGCAGAACGTCACGTGGCGTACCTCGAAGATGTCGCCGGACGCCTGCGCGACAGTGCTATCCGAGTCGAGCTGGACGATTCCGACGACCGGATGCAGAAGAAGATCCGTACCGCCCAGACGCACAAGGTGCCGTTCATGCTGATCGCCGGTGATCGTGACGTCGAGGATGCTGCAGTGTCTTTCCGGTACCGGAGCGGTGAGCAGGACAACGGCGTCCCGGTCGACGAGGCGGTGTCGCGGATCGTCGACTCGGTGCGCCGCCGGGTGCAGGTGTGAGTGAGGGCGACGACGCGCCGCAGCCGGTAGCCGTCGCTCAAGCGGGCGTGGGGGAGCCCGATGGTTTGCAGCGGCTGTGGACGCCGCACCGGATGGCCTACATCGAGGGTGAGAACAAGCCGGCGGACGGCGCCGCGGGCCACGGCTGCCCTTTCTGTCGGATCCCCACCCTCGGCGACGCGGAGGGCCTGCTGCTGCACCGCGGTCGGCGGGTGTTCGCCGTGCTCAACCTGTACCCCTACAACCCCGGCCATCTGATGGTGTGCCCGTACCGCCATGTGGCTGACTACACCGAGCTGGACGGCGACGAGGTTCTCGAGGTCGCGGAGGTGACGCGGCGTGCGATGCGCACGATCCGCGCGGTCAGTGCTCCGGACGGCTTCAATCTCGGCATGAACCAGGGTGCCGTGGCGGGAGCTGGCATCGCCGCCCATCTGCACCAGCACGTGGTGCCGCGCTGGGGCGGCGATGCCAACTTCATGCCGGTCGTCGCCCGTACGAAAGTGCTGCCCCAGCTGCTCGCCCAGACCCGCGACCTGCTCGCCACCGCCTGGCACCCCGACGATCCGTGAGTTCTCGCCGCACGATCCGTGAGTTTCCGCCGCACGATCCGTGAGTTCGCGCCTGTCTTGGCATGGTCGGTTACATCGACGCCTATCTCAGGCAGGATCTGGGCCAGCCCACGCATCGGTCCGCAAGAACCCGCGGATCGTCGGGCGAGAACCCGCGGATCGTCGGGCGAGAACCCGCGGATGGTCAGGTGTCGCGCCAGCGGGCGGTGATGTGGGCGGGGACCGGGTCGTAACGGGCGAAGGTGCGCGAGAAGGAGCCGGTGCCGTGGCTCATCGAGCGCAGTTCGGTGGCGTAGCGCAGCAGCTCGGTCGCGGGCGCCTCAGCATGGACCACCGTGCGCCCGCCCGGCATGGACTCGCTGCCCAGCACGCGAGCTCGTCTCGAGGACAGGTCGCCCATCACCGCCCCGACGAAGTCGTCGGCGATCAGCACCCTGACGTCGTAGACCGGCTCGAGCAGCGACACCCCACCCCGCTCGGCGGCGTCCTTGAGCGCCAGCGCGCCAGCGGTCTGGAAGGCCATGTCGGAGGAGTCGACGCTGTGCGCCTTGCCGTCGGTCAGCGTGACCCGGATGTCGACGACGCGGTTGCCGGTCGCCACACCCCGCTCCATCTGCGCCAGCACCCCTTTCTCGACGCTGGGGATGAACTGGCGCGGGACGGCGCCGCCGACGACCTTGTCGACGAACTCGAAGCCGCTGCCCGAGGGCAACGGCTCCACGGTGATGTTGCACACCGCGTACTGCCCGTGCCCGCCAGACTGCTTGACATGCCGCCCGTGGCCGGACGCAGGTCCGGCCAGCGTCTCACGCAGCGGCACCATCACCTCGACGCGGCGCACGCTGACGCCGTACCGCGCTTCGAGCCGGTCGAGCAGCACCTCGGCGTGTGACTCACCCATCGTCCAGAGCACCAGCTGATGGGTCTCAGGGTTGTGCTCGATGAGCAGCGTCGAGTCCTCAGCGGCCAGCCGGGCCAGGCCCTGCGACAGCTTGTCCTCGTCGGATTTTGTCTGCGCCTCCACCGCCACAGGCAGCAGCGGCTCGGGCATCGACCAGGGCTCCATCAGCAGCGGCCGGTCCTTGCCCGAGATCGTGTCGCCGGTCTCCGCGCGGCTGAGCTTGGCGATCGCACACACGTCACCCGCGACCGCCTTCTGCAGCGACCGCATCGTCTTGCCCAGCGGGCTGGAAAGCCCTCCCACCCGCTCGTCCTCGTCATGGTCCACGTGACCACTGACACCATTCCCGAACGCCGACGAGTGGCCCGACACATGCACGACCGCATCGGGGTGCAGCGTGCCCGAGAAGATGCGGACCATCGACACCCGACCGAGGTACGGGTCCGACGTCGTCTTGACCACCTCGGCGAGCAACGGCCCGTCCGGGTCGCACGGCAGGGGGTCTACGGCGGCACCCGCGATCGTGAACACCGCGGGCACCGGGTGCTCGACCGGGGCGGGGAACCCCCGGGTGATGATCTCGTCCAGCTCCGCCAGGCCGACCCCGGTCGTCGCGGCCAACGGGATGAGCGGGAAGAACGTGCCACGAGCCACCGCTGTCTCGAGGTCGTCGACCAGCGTGTCGAGGTCGATGTCCTCGCCGCTGAGATAGCGGTCCATCAACGACTCGTCTTCGGACTCCTCGATGACCGCCTCGATGAGCGCCCCGCGCGCGTCGGTGATCGCGGCGGCCTCGTCGCCGTCCGGCTCGCGCTGCTTGCGGTCACCACCGGAGAAGTCGAAGACCTGCTGCGAGAGCAACCCCGCCAACGCTGTCCCGTCCGACATCGGGAGGTATAGGGGCATCACCTTGACGCCGAACTCGTTCTGCACAGCGTCCAGCGTGGCGTCGTAGTCGGCGCGCGGGTGGTCCAGCTTGGTGATCGCGACCGCCCGCGGCATGCCGACGCTCTCGCACTCGTACCACAGCGCCTTGGTGGCGCCGTCGAGCGGCTCGGCGGCAGAAACGACGAACAGGGCGCAGTCCGCGGCACGCAGCCCCGCTCGCAGCTCACCGACATAGTCGGCGTACCCGGGTGTGTCGAGCAGGTTCACCTTGATCCCGGCCACGACGTACGGGACCAACGACAGGCTGACGGAGCGCTGCTGCTTGTGCTCGGACTCGTCATGGTCGCTCACCGTCGTGCCGGATTCGACGGAGCCGGCCCGTGTGATCACGGCATGCCCGAACAGCACGTGCTCGATAAGCGTCGTCTTGCCACTGCCGGACGGCCCGACAAGTACCACGTTGCGTACCTGGTCGGGCCGATCGATGCTGGGGGCCGGCCCACCGCCACTGGCGGGGCCGGGCGCTCTGTCCGCCATGGTCGTCACCCAACACCCGCCGTGACGGGGGACACAAGACCTGCGACGGTACTGTCCGCCGCATGCTCGAACGCTTTCGGACCTTCTGGACGCGCGTGCTCTCACCGGTGGCCGATGCGCTGCTGCGACTGGGAGTCAGCCCCGACGCCGTGACGCTGGTCGGGACGGCAGGGGTGTGCGCCGGGGCGCTGATCTTTTTCCCGCGCGGCGACCTCGGAGTGGGTGTCCTGGTGGTGTCGGCGTTCGTCTTTTCGGACCTGATCGACGGCTACATGGCTCGTGCCTCGGGTCGCTCCAGCAGCTGGGGCGCCTTCTTGGACTCGACGCTGGACCGATTCGGCGACGCCGCGATCTTCGGCGGTCTCGTCCTGTACTTCGCCAGCATCGACGACACGCCGCTCGCAGCCCTCGCGCTCTACTGCCTGGTGATGGGATCGGTCACCTCGTACGCGCGGGCCCGGGCCGAGAGCCTCGGCATGCAGGCCAAGGTCGGTGTGGCCGAGCGCGCCGACCGGCTGGTCGCCATCTTGGTCATGACGGCGTTCTCCGACTGGTTCGACCTGCCCGTCCTGCTGACCGCGACCCTGTGGGTGCTCGCCGCTGCGAGCACGATCACGGTGGTGCAGCGCGTGCTGGTCGTGCGCCGTCAGGCTCCTCGCTCGACCCCGGCCTGAGCGGCGCTGCCTGTGCTCATCCATATGGACCTGACCACCGCGGCTTACCGCCTGGGTTGGGCTACCAGCACCAAGGTGCCGGAGCGGGTGGTACGGCCGGTGCTGCGGGCCGCTGCTGACGCAGTCTGGTGGCGGCACGGTGACCCGGTTCGGACGTTGGAAGCGAACCTCGCCCGTGCCGTGCCCAGTGCCACTGCAGAGGAGATGCGCCACCTGTCGCGAGCCGCGCTGCGGTCCTACCTCCGCTACTGGGGCGAGGCGTTCCGGCTGCCACGGTGGTCGGCCGCCGACCTGAGGGTTCGGGTGATCCCGCACCGGGTTGAGCGCGTACGCGACACCCTCGCCGGCGGCAGGGGAGTGGTTGCAGCACTTCCCCACATGGGCAACTGGGACCTGGCGGGTGCCTGGGCCTGCGTCGAGGGCATGCCGGTGACCACGGTCGCGGAGCGGCTGCGGCCGGAGAGCCTGTTCGACGATTTCGTGCGCTACCGCGAGAGCCTCGGCATGGAGGTGCTCGGCCTCACCGGCGGTCTACCGGTGCCACCGGTCCTCGAGCGCCGGCTCCTGGAAGGCCGTTTCGTCTGCCTGCTCGCCGACCGCGACCTGGCCCGCCGTGGGATCCTGGTGCCGTTCCTCGACGGCATGGCTCGAATGCCGGTCGGCCCGGCGTGGCTGGCCCGGAGCACCGGTGCGCTGCTGATCCCGGTCAGCACCTCCTACGAGGGTGACCGGATGCACCTGTGGTGCCACCCGTCGATCGAGGTGGCCGACGGGAGCCGAGGTCTGGTCGACGCCACCGCTGCGATGGCAGCGACGTTCGGGAGGGCGATCCGGCGTGACCCTGCCGACTGGCACATGCTGCAGCCGGTGCTGGACGAGCCGGCGCGGAGGCACTGATGCGGGTCGGCCTGGTGTGCCCGTACTCCTTCGACGTGCCGGGTGGCGTTCAAAACCATGTTCGTGACCTCACCGAGTCGTTGCAGAATTCCGGCTACCAGGTGTCGGTGCTCGCACCGGGATCGGACGACGCGGCGCTGCCGGAGTACGTCTCCGCGGCCGGTCGCGCCCTGCCGGTGCCCTACAACGGCTCCGTGGCCCGGCTCGCCTTCGGGCCGCTGTCGATGGCGCGCACGCGGCGGTGGTTGCGGGAGGGCGGTTTCGACGTGCTTCACGTGCACGAGCCGACGACGCCGAGCCTGTCCCTGCTCGCCCT
>JACCZI010000193.1 GCA_013696015.1 Nocardioidaceae bacterium | reverse complement strand
CCTCCGCCGTACAGGAAGTCCGGGGTGGCGCCGAAGCGGTCGTCGCAGTACAAGGCGTCGTAGCTTGTGATGTACGACTCCAGGTGGTCCGCCCCACCGCCACCGACGAGCCGGGTCGGGCCGTCGCATTCGATGTCGTAGATGAAGTCGTGGCCCCGGTTCCCGTACAGCCGGTCAGCGCCCCATCCGCCGTACATCTGGTCGTTGCCCGGGCCGCCGCGAAGTGTGTCATCGACGCGGTCGTTGGAGAAGATGGAGTCATCGGTGACGAAGTCGTCACCGGCGTTGCCTTGGATCACGTCGGTGCCGCGCCAGCCGTCGACATCGTCGTCGCCGTCCCCACCGTTGATGTGGTCGGGTCCGTCGCCGCCACCTATGTAGTCGTTCCCCGGACCTCCGCACAAAAAGTCGCCAGGGTCGTTGCCCGTGCCGTCCTCACCCTCGCTGCGCAGGACATCTGAGCCCTCGCCGCCATAGATGATGTCGACCTGACCGTCCACGGTGGTGAACTCGTCGTCGCCAGACGTACCCACCAGAGTCGGTGTCAGGCCGAAGCAGAGGGGCCCCGCCGCCTCGGCACCGCTCAGGGGCATGACTGCCGCGGACGCCAGGACCACGATGCCAGCTGCCGCGGCCGCGGATCGATGCGTGATCGCACGAGATGTGTTCATGACGCCTCTCTTCTCCTGAGGAGACGGGCATGCCGTTGGAACCAGGCAGTTCTAGAAAAAAAAGTACCGCTGCAGGCCGCCTCCTCCCAGCGCGCAACTCCGATGGCGTGTCGCGGTTGTGTAACGAACACACCGAGACCTTGTTACGTGTTCTGCGCGGTCAACCAGACGTCCTCACCTGTCAGCCGACTGATCGGCGCAGCCAGAGCCTGCCGGCACCGATGGCGAGGGCCGGCAGCGTCACCAGCACCGGGACGTCCGCGAGGTGAACGCCATGGCTGCCTCGCTCGACCAGGACCGGCCCCTCCATGTCGATCCACAGCCACCACAGGTCTGCGACGACCAGCGCCACCAAGGCCACCCAGCCGGGGCGCAGGATTGTCATCAGTCCTGCGCCTGCGGCGAGCCCGATCACCGACCAGAGCAGCCGAGCGACCTCGCTCGTGTCACACGTGGGATCCGGTGCGCTGTAGCACAGTTCGAGCGCCGCGGTCATCACGACGGCAGGTAGTCGGCCACGTAGCGTGCTTGCTGCGCGGCTCCGTCAACGCGCGATGGGGCCACCGTCTGTGGATCGAGCTGGTACCACGCTTCGGGACCGTGCTCGCCCGGCCGCGGAAGCAGCACGTAGCCCCCGTCGTCGGCTTCGAGGTCGTCCCAGACCCGGCCCGCGTATTCAGCCGGCCCGCCCTCGCAGGTCACCGTGACCCTCATGCCGGGACATTATCGGTCGGTCGCACCTGGCCCGAGCCGCGGCCGTCATCCCAGCGAGACGAGCCGGAAGACTTCGAGCGGTTCGGACCTGCCCTTGAGGTCGAGCAGGCCAAGGCGTTCGACGTTCGCCCCCTCGAGTCGGGCGGCGGTCGCGGCGCTGATGGCGACGCCGCCGACCGGCGCTGTCCCTTCGAGCCGGGATGCCACGTTGACGGTGTCACCGATCACGGTGAAGGTCCGGCCGCCTGCCGCCCCGAGCAGGCTCACCGACGCCTCGCCGCTGTTGACCCCAACTCGAAAAATTGGCCACCCGGGATGTTCTGCTGCCACCTCGGCGGTCGCCTCCTGCAACGCAAGCGCCGCACCCGCGGCACGCCTTGGGTGGTCGGGCTGGTCACCGCGTCGGTTGAACACCACCATGACCGCGTCTCCCACGATGCGATCGATCTCACCACCGAAGCGCCGAACGGTCACCGGTACCGCAACCTCGAAGTACTCATTGAGCATGGCAGTCACGTCCTGGGCGTCATGCGCCTCGGAAAACCGAGTGAAACCCTGCAGATCGGCGAACAACACGCTCATGTCGCGGACCCCGGCGAGCGTGTTCTGCATATAGAGATCCGCGTAACGCTCCTCATGCCACTGCTGGTGAGCGGTCCACGCCACGAACCCGAAGGCCAGCAGCATCAAGACGTGCCACTCCCACCACGACGCGTGCCAGTTGACGGCGAACACCACGGCGATCATCGCCTCGCCCAACAGCACGAACGCGGCAGCCATCCCGAGCAACAGCAGCGACCGGTGGTGCCACCAGAACCGCACGTACCGTACGGCGGCGACGCCGTACAGCGCGATGGCGGGCAAGGCAAGGACCAGGAACGGCCCCGAGGCCCGCTCGGGTGGAGTAGCGCCGCGCAGGGGAGGGAGCTCCGCCAACGACGCCACTGCCCAGAGCGCCATGGCGATGAGCAGGCCGAGCCGTAGCGCTCGTGCGGCGCTGACGGTGCGCGTGCCGCTGGCCGCTGACCGGTGCGCGCTGGACAGGGCGGCAAAGACCGATCCGACAGCAAGACCGACCGGGGTCGCGACGGTGAAGCCCACGTTCTGGGACTCCAGCAGGATTCCAGGTGTTGCCAGGGCATGCAGCCCGAGGAACCCCGACGCGCTCAGGAACGTCAGCGAGACCAGCAGCACACGTGCGTCGGCCCGACGCACAGCGGCCACGCCGGTCCCGTACGCCAGCACCGCACTCACCGTGGCGACCGCGAGCACGAGCCAGAAGTGGGTTGGATGGTGCTCCAACCAGATGTCCGACTGCGGCCAAGCCAGCAACACGCCGAGACCCACGAGCGGCAAGGCGAGCAACGTCGCTGCGGCTGCCAGTACGTGAGACGCGCCATGCCGCACGTCGTGCGCAGGACCAGTCACGGGCTGGCCGGGTGCTGGCCGACCGCCACCGGCGTCGCCCCTACGGCCACCTGGTGTAGGTACTCGTGCAGCTGGGAAACCACCACCGAGCCCTCCCCGACGGCTGAGGCGACACGCTTGACAGACCCGCTACGGATGTCCCCGACCGCGAACAACCCTGGCATCGAGGTCTCGTAGGGCAGTGGCGGCCGATCCAGTGTCCAGCCCTCGGTTGCGGCACCGGCCAGGAGGTAGCCGCGCGAGTCACATGGCACGACGTCACGCAACCACTCGGTGCGGGGCTCCGCGCCGATCATGACGAACAGCCCATCGGCCGCCCGCGTCGTGAGCTCGTCGGTGGCCCGGTCCCGCACCACGACCTGCTCCAGATGTCCGGCACCTCCGCCGTCGACTACCTCGGCACCGGTGCGGATCTCGACGCGGGCGTTGCCGGTCAACTCGGTCGTCAGGTAGTCGGACATACCGATCTCCAGCGAGGCGGCTCTGACCACCAGGGTCACCCGCTCGGCGTACCTGCTCAGGTGCAAGGCGGCCTGCCCGGCCGAGTTCGCGCCGCCGACGACCACCGCGCTGCGACCCACCAAGGCGTGCGCTTCCGAGACGCTGGCTCCGTAGTAGACACCCGCGCCCACTAGGGCCTCCAGCTGCGGGATTCCCAACCTGCGGTAGTCGACTCCCGTCGCGAGAACGACCGTGCGCGTGGAGACGTCTCCGACATCACGGATCTCGACGACGAAGCCGTCCGGGGCGCCCCGCACGTGCATCACCTCACGCGTCAGCAGGAAACGTGCTCCGAAGACCCACGCCTGCTGGTACCCCCGCTGCGCCAGCTCGGCGCCGCTGAGGCCTCGTGAGAACCCGAGGTAGTTTCGGATCAGGGAACTCGTCCCCGCTTGCCCTCCGATCGCGTCGCGCTCCACAGTCAGCACCCGCAGCCCCTCGGACGACGCGTACACCGCCGTCGCCAGGCCCGCCGGGCCGGCGCCGACAACCAGCACGTCGACGTCGCGCCCGTCCGCGTCGAGTGACGTCGGGATACCCCAGGCCTCGACGATCTGCGCGTCGGTGGGATCGGTCAGCAACGTCCCCCCGAGGGCCGGCATCCAGACCGTGGACTGTGGCGGATTCAGTCCGAGTCCGACGTGGGACAAGACCGACTGCCCCTGCGCCGAGTCTCGATCGTAGAAGCTGTGCGGGATGCCGTTGCGGGTGAGCAGGCTGCGCATCTGATGACCGCGGGCGGTGTAGCGGCCGGAGACGACCACCACCTCGCGATGGGTGAGGACGTCGCTGCGCGCCCATTCGTGCAGGAAGTCGGTGATCGTACGGTGGAACAACTCGTCGGGAGACGTCCACGGCTTGAGCACGTAGTAGCTGATGTCGCCGAGTGCCATGGCCTGGAGGATCGCCTGCGCGGTGCCCCGGTCCCCCCAGGCCCCCCACTCGATGAGCAGCGCCCGTCGCGCATCGGGATAGCGGACTCGGGCCAGCGTCAGCAGCTCGGAGCCCGCCATGTCCGGCAGCTCCTGGTCGGTGAGGACCAAGGCGACCCGCTCGCCTCGCGAGTGAGCATCCTCGATCTCGGCGCATGCGTTGGCGCCGGTCGCGTGGTCTTGGATGCGGTAGTCGAATCCGTACCGGCGTTCCAGCTCGTCGCGCAGTCGGTGGCGCGCCGAGGCGTTGCCATCGGCTGTGATGATGAGTGGCCGGCGCATGAACTCCTCCTCTTCTGGAGCAGGTCAACGCAGCCGACGATAGCGGCGTCAACTCGCCGGATGGTGCGTCCTCCCCGCGCCGGGCGGCGGCTGGTCGTCGACCGCGGTCCGCTGAAAGCCGTGTGGCGCACTGGGCGGTTGCCCGGTCTGACGCTCGATCAGTTCGGCGGCGACGTCCCGCAGCTTGCGGTTCGTGTTCTGCGAATGCATCCGCAGCAGGGCGAAAGCCGCGTCGGCGGTGCACCGCTGCTGACCCATGACGACGCCGAGTGCCTGGTCGATCACCGTTCGAGAAGTCAGTGCCTGCTCCAGCTGCTGGGTTTCCTCAGCCTGCGCCAACTGGCGCAGCAACAGCGTCAATGCTGTCGACGCCTGCTCGGCGAAGATCTCTGCCGAGGCCCGCAAGGCTCCGCTGAACGCGTCCGATCGCTCGTAGCCATAGAGGTTCAACGCCCCGGCGGCTGACCCGTCTACCATCAGGGGCAGGCTCAACGAACACCGCACGCCGAGCTCGGCGGCCCGAGGCGAATACTCGCCCCAGCGGTCGTCCACACGCTGGTCTGTTACCTCGACCACGAGACCGGTTTCCAGTGTCTGGATGCACGGACCCCGGCTGGCGCTGTACTGAGTCTCATCTGCCTGCGCAGCCCGCTCATCCGTGGCCGCAACTGTGAACGGTTGGCCGTCACGGCAAACGGTAATGCCCACCGACGCGGGCGGATCGACGATGCCGGTCGCCAACACGGCAAGCTCGCCAAGGAAGTCGTCGACGTTCCTGGTGCTCAGCAACAGAGACTGGACAGAGCTGACGGTCGTGGCCATATCGGACGACTTGCGAACGTTGTTCACGCGGACTGTCCGTCCCGGGTCGTCCCAGTAAGCCTTCACCGTGGACGACAGGGCCTTGAACGGCGATGCTCGAAGAGCCCACGGCACGCCAACCTTACGCTGTCAGGCTGTGGAGGGCGAACGGCATGAGCGGCCTGTCCCCGTGCCTGCTGGCAACGAACCAAACCCGTTTCCGCGTCGACCCCTCGGGTACTGCTGTCACCGAGCCGGATACCCGCACGTCCCGTCCCCCGAGAGGACATCGCATGAAGGCAGTCGCCTGGCACGGGCAAGCGCGACATCCGCGTCGACACCGTTGCGCAACCGACGATCAAGCAGCCCACCGACATGATCGTGAAGATAACAACCAGCGGGTTGTGCGGCTCTGACCTGCACCTCTACGAGGTGCTGGGGCCCTTTCTGGACGAGGGCGACATCCTCGGCCACGAGCCGATGGGCGTCGTCGAGGAGGCGGGTAGCGAGGTCACCGAGGTAGCTCCCGGCGACCGGGTCGTGATCCCGTTCAACATCTCCTGCGGCACGTGCTTCATGTGTAGCCAGGGGCTCCACTCCCAGTGTGAGACGACGCAGGTGCATGCCCAGGGGATGGGCGCGTCGCTGTTCGGCTTCACCAAGCTGTACGGGCAGGTCCCGGGAGGTCAGGCGGAGTACCTGTGGGTCCCATTCGGCAACACGCTGCCGATCAAGGTGCCGCACGGGCCTGCCGACCAACGCTTCGTCTATCTATCCGACGTCCTGCCCACGTCGTGGCAGGCGGTGCAGTACGCCGACATTCCGCCCGGCGGTTCTGTGGTGGTGATCGGTCTCGGACCCATCGGTGACATGTGCGCCCGCATCGCCAAGCACCTGGGCGCCTCGGTCATCGGCGTCGACCTGGTCCCCGAACGGCTCGAGAGGGCCCGCGCGCGGCGTGACGGCGCTCGACCTCAACGAGCATGAGAAGGATCTCGCCGACGTCATCCGTGACATGACAGACGGACGCGGTCCGGACGCGGTCATCGACGCCGTCGGCATGGAGGCGCACGGCTCCCCGGGTGCCTCCGCCGCCCAAAGGATCACCGGGCTGCTCCCGGACGCGCTGGCCGCCAAGATCATGGAACGCGCCGGAGTGGACCGCTTACATGCCCTCAACCTCGCCATCGACATTGTGCGGCGCGGCGGCACCATCTCCGTTGTCGGCGTCTACGGCGGCATGACCGACCCGTTGCCGATGCTGACCCTCTTCGACAAGCAGATCCAGCTGCGCATGGGCCAGGCCAACGTCAAGCGCTGGGTCGACGACATCCTGCCGCTCCTCACCGACGACGACCCGCTCGGCGTCGACAGCTTTGCGACGCACGAGGTGCCGCTGACCGAGGCGCCGGACGCGTACCGGATGTTCCAGGAGAAGCGGGACGGGGCCGTCAAGGTTCTCTTCAAGCCTTGAGCCGTCGTCTCTATCCCATGTTCACCTGGGATAGAGACACTCCCAATTTGGTCCGAACCCGTTGGAAGTGATCCTCAGCCGTTCGAAGCGCCCGGTTGCCGTTCCCGGTTGCCGGTGCGCTCGGTTGGCCGCGCGGTGGCTAGCCTTCGGCGGTGACCCAGCGCGTGCGGTTGTCCGAAGTCTTGGCCGCACTCGACCAGCTGTACGACCCCGGATGGGCGGCCGAGTGGGATGCCGTCGGCACTGTCTGTGGTGACCCCGATGCCGAGGTCGGTCGCGTCCTCTTTGCCGTCGACCCGGTCGAGGCGGTCGTACACGAGGCTGTCGAAGCCGTCGTCGACCTCCTCGTCACCCACCACCCGTTGCTGCTGAGAGCCGTGCACGGTGTTGCCGCGACAACGCCGAAGGGCAAGGTGCTGCACACGCTGATCCGGCACGGAGTGGCTTTGCACACGTGTCACACGAACGCCGACTCGCCGCCGGACGGGGTGTCGGAGGCGTTGGCCACGGCTCTCGGGCTCGTTGAGCTGCGCCCGTTGGCGCCGGAGCCGGCCGACGCGCTCGACAAGCTGGTCACGTTCGTCCCGGATGGACAGGCCAGCGCGGTCATGGCAGCGTTGGCGGCCGCCGGCGCCGGTACCTTCGGCGACTACGAGCAGTGTGGGTTCACCAGCAGCGGCCTGGGCACCTTCCGGCCGCTGCCCGGCGCCGATCCGACGATCGGGACGGCCGGCGAGATCACGCGGGTGAAGGAGACGCGGATCGAGATGGTGATGCGGCGCCCGCTGCGCGGACCCGTTATGGCGGCGCTGCGCGCCGCGCACCCGTACGAAGAGCCCGCGTTCGACGTGCTCGAGTTGGCCGCGATCGACGGCGGACGCGGCAGCGGACGAGTGGGCGTGCTGCCGCAACCGGTGTCGCTGCGCGACTTCGCCGCAGCCGTCGTGGCTGCGCTGCCGGCGACGGCTGGTGTGGTGCGCGTCGCGGGCGAGCTGGATCGCATCGTCGAGACGGTAGCCGTGTGCGGGGGCGCCGGGGACTTTCTGCTCGATCGCGTCCGCACCAGCGGCGCCGACGCGTACGTCACGTCCGACCTGCGTCACCATCCGGCCAGCGAGCTGCTCGAGCATGGACGCGCCGAGGCTGGCACACCAGCCCTCGTCGACGTGCCGCATTGGGCTGCGGAGTGGCTCTGGCTTCCGGTGGCTGCCAGGCGGCTGAGGGAGGTGCTGGCGGAGAAGGGGACTACGGTGGAGACCCTGGTGAGCACCACGATCACCGACCCGTGGTCGCTGCACCTTCCAATGACCTGCCGTGACACAGGAGCCGTCCCCTGAAAGCCGACCCGCACGCCCAGGCGGCGCTGCTCGACGTTGCCCGGCTGGACGCTCAGCTGGCTCAGCTGGCTCACCGCAAGCGCACTCTGCCGCAGCAGGCAGAGCTCGACCGTCTCGACGCCCGCCGCGGCGAGCTCGCTGGTCGCCGGGTCGCCCTCGAGACCCAGGTCAGCGACCTCGGCCACGACCAGCGCAAGGCCGATGTCGATGTCGAACGGGTCAAAGAGCGCCGGATCCGCAATCAGCAGCGGCTGGAAACCGGGGCCGTATCGTCACCGCGCGACCTGGAGCAGCTGCAGCAGGAGGTCGTGAGCCTCGAGCGGCGCATCTCCTCGCTCGAGGACACCGAGCTGGAGGTCATGGAGCAGCTCGAGAGTGCTCAGCGCTCCCTTGCCGAGGTGACCGCGGAGACCGACGAGATGGCGGCGCGGGCCGGCGAGCTCCAGTCGGCCCTCGACCAAGCGGTCTCGGATCTCGACGCGCAGGCGCGCGTGGCGCTGGGTGAGCGGGAGCTTCTCGTGTCCGACCTGCCCGAGCCGCTGGTGACGCTGTATGAGCGGATGCGGAGCCAGGCTGACGGCGTCGGCGCGGCCGCACTGCGCCGGCGACGGTGTGAAGGGTGTCGGCTCGAGCTCACTGCCTCCGACATGGCCGACACCGCCGCTGCGGCTCCCGACGAGGTGCTGCGCTGCCCCGAGTGCAACCGCATCCTGGTACGGATGTCGGACATCGGAGTGTGATGTCGCTGCGGGTCATCGTCGAGGCCGACGGCGGTTCGCGAGGCAACCCCGGTCCGGCGGCGTACGGCGCGCTGCTCCGCGATGCCGGCACCGGTGCGGTGCTGGCGGAGCGGGCCGAGCGGATCGGGGTCGCCACCAACAACGTGGCGGAGTACCGCGGACTGATCGCCGGCCTGGAGCTCGTACGCCACCACACGCCACTGGCGCAGGTCGAGGTGCGCATGGACTCCAAGCTGGTCATCGAGCAGATGGCAGGCCGGTGGAAGATCAAGCACCCGGACATGAAGCCACTAGCGCTCGAGGCCGCCCGCCTCGCGCCGTCGGGCGTGACGTGGACATGGGTACCGCGCGAGCGCAACGCGGCGGCCGACGAGCTGCTCAACGCGGCCCTCGACGGCCGTTCACCGACGCCGGACGCGCCGACTATTGACCGACTGGCGGTCCTCGGTGAACCGGACCCGACCACCACCTTGATGCTGCTCCGCGACGCCGTCACTTCCGGTAGCCGGTCCGGCGTGCTTCGCGGTTCGGGCGGCGCCAGTCCGGGGCTCACCGCCGAGGGGCGCGCTCAGGCGAAGCGAGCCGCCAGATGGCTTGCCAGGCGGGGCGGCGTCGAGACAATCGTCAGCTCGCCGCTGCGGAGCGCCCGCGAGACAGCCGACCTGGTGGCCGCGGCGTTGGAGCTCGAGGTGGGCCTGGTCGAGGACCTGGCCGAGCCGGTTACGGGCGAGTCCACCACCGACGTCGCAACACGGATCCGGACTGCCCTCGACGGCCTGCTCGCGGTGTACGCCGGTCGGACCGTGCTGGTTGTCAGCCATGCCACGCCGATCAGGATGCTCGTCCGTGTCGTCCTCGACGCACCGCTGCACGTTGTCCACCGCATGCAGGTCGCACCGGCGTCGCTCACTACCTTGCGCTGGGGGGCCGACGGCGTCCCCATGCTGCAGCAGCTCTCGACTGTCCCCGACTGAGCAGCGAGCGCCGGCGATAGGATCCGCAGAGCCGCCAAAGCCCGCGTCAGGAGGCACCGTGGCACGTCGGAGCCTGCGCCTGCATGGCGTCGATGCGTCGACGTTCACGGCTGGCATCGCCGCGATCGCGGCCGAGCTCGACATCCACGACGACTTCCCTCCCGAGGTGCTGGCCGAGGCCGACGAGGCGACGAGGATGGCGTCGCTGCCCGACGAGGACATGACCGCCCTGCCGTTTGTGACAATCGACCCGCCCGGGTCCCGGGACCTGGACCAAGCCGTCTACATCGAGCGGTCGGGCACCGGCTTCACGGTGTGGTACGCCATCGCCGACGTCGCCACATTCGTACGCCCGGGTGGGGCAGTCGACGCGGAGGCGCACCGGCGCGGGCAGACGTTGTACGCCCCCGACCATCGGATCCCGCTGCACCCACCAGCGTTTTCCGAGGGGGCGGCCAGCCTGCTGCCTGGGCAGCTGTGTCCGGCTCTGGTGTGGCGGATCGACCTCGACGCGCATGGCGACCAGCGACAGGCCGACGTCCGACGCGTCCGGGTCCGCAGCCGGGCGCAGTACGACTACGGGCAGGTGCAACGGGGTCTGGACACGGGTGAGGCGCCCGAAGGAGTCCGACTGCTGCGCGATGTCGGTTCGTTGCGCCAGGAACGGGAACGCGAGCGTGGTGGCGTCTCTCTGCCGCTGCCCGAGCAGGAGGTGGTCACCTCCGACGGCTGCTGGTCGCTGACCTACCGAGCGCAGCTGCCCGTCGAGGAGTGGAACGCGCAGATCTCACTCCTCACCGGCATGGCTGCGGCCGACATGATGATGTACGCGGAGGTGGGGTTGTTGCGCACGCTGCCACCCGCGCAGCCGCGGGCGGTCGGCCGGCTGCGACGCACCGCTCGGGCGCTGCACATCGCCTGGCCCGAGGCGATGTCGTACCCGATGTTCGTCGCGACGCTCGACCCGGCCAAGCCAACTCACGCCGCGATGCTGGAGGCCTGCACCCGGCTGCTGCGCGGTGCCGGCTACATGGCCTTCGAGGGTGGCGTCCCGGAGCAGCCGCTGCATGCGGCGATCGCCGAGGAGTACGCGCATGCCACCGCGCCGCTGCGGCGGCTGGCCGACCGCTACGTGGGGGAGATCTGCGTGTCCCTCTGCGCCGACGAGCCGGTGCCGGAATGGGTCCGCGCCTCGCTGCGTGATCTCCCGGCGGTAATGAAGGAGTCCGACCGCCGCGCGGCGTCGTTCGACCGCGCGGTGATCGACCTGGTCGAGGCCGGGGTGCTCGCCGGGTCGGTCGGCTCGGTGTTCGCGGGGGTGGTCGTCGATATCGACGACGAGTCTCCCCGTGAGGGCACGGTCGTCATCGCCGAGCCCGCTGTCGAGGCGTCGGTGCGAGCCGATGCGGCGCTGGCTCTCGGCGACACGGTGCAGGTGCGCCTCGACGCCGCCGACCCCGCTCAGCGCACCGTGCGCTTCTCGCTCGCGTGAGCTCCGCTGCGACACACCCACTTGCAGGACCGGTCCGGATCGGAAGGGCTACCCTGGACCGCGGATGAGCCGGCCGGGCGGCCGCGTCGGGCGGGGTAACCCGTTCGCCGAGGAAGGTCCGGACTCCATCGAGCAGGGTGGTGGGCAACACCCACCCGGGGTGACCCGCGGGACAGTGCCACAGAGACAGACCGCCAGCGGCCCGGTCGTCACTGCGTACGACGTACGTGGCGACGACGGGTGCGGGTAAGGGTGAAACGGTGGTGTAAGAGACCACCAGCGCCGTAGGTGACTGCGGCGGCTGGGTAAACCCCACCCGGAGCAAGGCCAGGAGGGTGCGGCATCGCCGTGCCTGCGCGGACGTTCGAGGGCTGCTCGCCCGAGTCTGCGGGTAGGCCGCAACAGGGCACCGGCAACGGTGCTCGGGAGATGGATGGCCGCCGGGGCGCGAGAGCGCTCGCACAGAATCCGGCCTACAGGCCGGCTCATCCACCAAACAGCCTCTGACCTGCGTAAACGTGGTCAGCGAGCCTCGCTAGTCCGCACACAGTCCGCAAGATTCCCGAGAACGGAGTCGACTGCTTCCCTCGAGCGCTCGTCGGAATCCGGCCACAGATGCGAGTAGGTGTCCAACGTCTCCACCGCCGAAGCGTGGCCGAGTCGAGCTTGAACCGTCTTGACGCTCTCACCGTGCCGAATCAGCAGGCTGGCGTAGTAGTGCCTCATAGCATGGAACCCGGTCCCGGCCGGTAGGCCCGCCGCCTTGACGACCGGTCGCCACAGGTGCCCGAATGCCGTCCTTCGGATTGGCTCGCCACGCAGCGTGAACACGAACCCGCCAGCGCCTGCCGGGAACCTCGCTAGGTGCTCGGCCAGAGCGTCGACGACGACCTGGGGAAGCGGAATGGTACGCACACTGGCCGCCGTCTTGGGAGAGGCCAGGAACGGCGCCTGACGCGGCATTGTGACCAGCTGCCGGTCCACGGTCACCGTACGGCGGAGGAAGTCCAGCCGGTCGACCGTAAGCCCGAAGCACTCGCCCTGCCGCATCCCGGTCCCGGCCGCCAGCGTCACGAGCGCTCGCAAGGCATCCGGCATGGCACCGGCGACCGCGAGGACCTGCTCCGTGGTCGGTGGCACCACGCGGCGAGTCTGAGCCTTCGGGAGCCGCGTCCCCTCGCACGGATTCGCCACGATGCGCCGGTCCCGGACAGCCGAGCGCATCACGCCGGAGACGATGCTGTGCAGCACGCCCACCGTTGTCGCCGACAACGCATTGCGCTTGGCCGCCGGGTCGGCTGTACCGAGCCGCTGCACCCACGCCTGCACGTCGCTGGGCAGGATTGACGACAACGGTCGGTCGCCGAACGTCGGGTAGGCGTGCCTGCGCAGCATGGTCTCGGTGTGTGCCTGAGTCGTGGGCCGATGCACCTGCGTCGCTCGCCACTTCTCCGCGTACTCGCGGAAGGTGACCCGGCCGGCGCTCGGGGCGACGTAGGCGCCCGTGACGATGCTCGCGGTCGTCTCGTCAAGCCACCGCTGCGCGTCGACCTTCCGTCCGAAGTGCCGGGCGAGCTCGCGGCCCGCGTCGTCTCGGTAGCGGGCCCGCGAGACGAAACCGCCTCTGCTGGGCAAGTCGGTTCGAGGAAAGGCAGGCGAGCGCTGATGGCCAGCATTCAGCGACGCACTAACGGCTCCTGGCGCGCTCGGTACCGTGACGCAGCCGGACGCGAGCATGCGAAGCACTTTGACCGCAAGGTCGACGCGCAACGGTTCCTCGACGGTGTGACGAGCGCCGTGGTCACCGGCGCCTACGTCGACCCCACACTGTCGCAGGTGACGGTTGCGGATTGGTCGGCACGTTGGCTGTCCGCCGTGCAGGTCAAGCCGTCGACCGCAGCTCGCTACGAG
>JACCZI010000172.1 GCA_013696015.1 Nocardioidaceae bacterium | reverse complement strand
CTGTTTCAGCCGCCTGGCCTCAGGCGGGGACGCCGGGCGCCCCGTCCGTCGCCAGGTCCTGGTGCTTGATGTTGAGCCCGACCAGGGTCACGACCGCTGCCGCGATCACCATGTACAGCGCGAGCCCGAAGGCCTGGGTCGATCCGTACGTAAGCGCCTCGCGGGTAGGTTGAGCGCCGGAGGTCTGGGACAGCTTGTCGAGGATCCCGTTGGCGTAAACGGTGCCGAGCAGCGCGATGCCGACGGCGCCGCCGACCTGCTGGACGGTGTTGAGCACGGCCGAGCCGACGCCGGAGTCCTGCGGATCGACGCCGCTGACCGCGGTGAGCGTGAGCGAGACAAAGAGCAACCCCATGCCGCTCGCCATCACCAGGATCCAGGGCAGCAGGTGTGCGACGTACGTGGAGTCGAACTCGAGCTGCGAGAAGCCCCACATCGCCACACTGGCGAGCACCCCGCCGGTGCCGGCGATCCAGCGCGGGTCGACTCGCGACGCCAGCGCGGAGGCGACCTGCGCCGACGCCACGATCATGAAGCTGAACGGTAGGAACGCCAGCCCGGCCCGAATCGGGCTGTAGCCGAGCACGTTTTGGATGTAGAGCGAGAGGAAGAGAAACATCGCGAAGATCGCAGCACCGACCAGCAGCATCGCGATGAAGCTGACGGCGCGGGTGCGGTCCTTGACGATGCGCAGCGGCAGCAGCGCGTGTCGCGACCGTGACTCGATGACGAAGAACGTCACGAGCAAGATCACGCCAACGAGGAGCGGAGTGAGAGTCCAGAAGTCGTTCCACGGGTACGGCAGGCCGGTGGTCGGGTCGGTTTGAGCCTTGTGGTTGAAGCCGTAGACGAGCGCGACGAGACCGAGCGTCGCGGTGACTGCACCAGGGACGTCGAACCGGCCGGGGCGGGGCTCGGACTCGTTGAGGAACCGCGGCGCCAGGACCGCGACCAGCACGCCGATCGGGACGTTGATCAGCATGGTCCAGCGCCACGACACCTCGGTCAGCGCACCGCCGAGGATGAGCCCGATGGCAGCACCGGCACCAGACATCGCGGCGTACACCGCGAACGCCCGGTTGCGCCGCGGCCCGGCGGGGAAGTTGGTAGTGATCAGCGCCAGCGCCGTCGGCGACGCGGCCGCTGCCCCGAGCCCCTGCAGGGCACGGGCGGCGAGGATCTGCCAGTCGGTCTGGGCGATGCCGCCGAACAGCGAAGCGAGCGCGAACACCAGCACGCCGACCACGAAGATCTTGCGTCGTCCGAGCACGTCACCCATCCGACCTCCGAGCAGCAGCAGACCGCCGAAGGCGATGCCGTACGCGGTGACCACCCACGTCAGGTTGGAGTCACTGAAGCCGAGATCCCGTTGGATGTGCGGAAGTGCGATGTTGACGATGGTCGCGTCAAGCACGACCATCAGCTGGGCCGCACTGATGAGCACCAGCGCCAGGCCAAGGTTTCGCTGGCGTGAGCCGGGAGCGGTGTCCTCGGGGGGTTGACCCGCGTTGGTGGCGGTGGATTCCAGTGACATGCGACGGTCCTTCGCAGACGTGGTTGGTCGGTGGTCAGGCGTGATCGGTATGACAGGCGGCCGGAATCACGACATGCTCGATGACCCGGCGTACGAACGTGTGGTCGATGGTGTGGCCGAGGACGAACTCGTGGTGGCTGCACATGGACGGCAGCACCATCTGTAACAGCTCGACGTCCACGTCGTCGGGGATCTCGCCGCGCTCGCGAGCACGGTCGAACATGGCGCGGGCCGCCTTCATCCGCGGTGCGAGGAAGCGCTCCCGGAACGCGGCGGAGAGCTCCTCGTCGGTGTGCAGAGCGGTCATGACACCACCGAGCACCGACATCGGGAGCTTGGCCGTCCAGCCGGCCTTGCCGCAGGCCGCCGCCAGCAGGTCACCGCGCAGCGTGCCGGTGTCGGGGATCGCCGCGTCGGGCATGCCTTTCGCCCGGGAAATCGCGTCAATGACGAGCTCGGCCTTGGTCGACCAGCGCCGGTAGAGCGTCGCCTTGCTGGCCCGCGCCTCGGCGGCGACGTGGTCCATCGTCAGCCGGTCGTACCCGACCTCGGCGAGCGCCCGCAGCGTGGCGTCGAGCAGCTCGTTCTCGCGGTCCCCCGTGACGCGGGGTCGTCGCGAGTCCGCGGTGAGGCTTGGCATGATGCCCTGCCGTTCATGCTGGGTTGGTCCTATTGAAACGAAACAGTTTCGTTCCATCTAGCACGGTAGCGCCGCCGCAAGCGGCGCGCAAGCTCAATTCCGCGGCGCGCTTGCGCCCCTGCCCAGTGGCACACAATCTGCTGACCCCACGTCCCGAGTGGCGCAAGATGGTCATCCGATCGCGCTTGGGGTACTGCACCAGTCGCGGCCTGAATGGGTCGCGCCGACGCATTGGGCCACAAGGGTGGCCGGCGGATTTATGTGAGTTGGGCGAGGAGAGCTTCGCGACCGCAGACATGAGCCTTGCGGTATACCGCCCGCAGGTGGTCGTTCACCGTCATCGGGGACAGCTGCAGTCGGCGGGCCATTTGCTTGGCGGGCAGGCCGCGGCTCAGCAGTTTGAACACGTCTGTCTCCCGTGGGGTGAGGCCGTACCCTGCGGCTGCCTCCGCCAGCACCTCAGCGAGGGTCGCAGCATGCAGCGTTACCGCAACCTCGGCCGCATCGGGTTCCCAGCAGGAGCCTTCGACCGCCAACCATCGGCCACTCGTCGTCCTGGTGACACATCTCGTGGTCGCTGATCGGTCGTTCGCGAGCGATCGCCGAGTGGCGTTGGCAACGTCGTAGACGACCCGCAGCACATCGTCCACCTGGAGGTCATCGCCATCGCCGGCGCGAAGATCGTTGAGCCAGGCGGCTGCCTCATCCGTGCAGTGCTGGATGTAGTTGTTCGCGTCGAGGACAACAACACCGGCTGGCAGCACCTCGAGGGACGCTGTCACGGTGCGAACCGGATAGCGACGTACCGCTGTGCTCAAACAAGCGGCCAAGCCGTTCGCCAGGCTCGCTTCGGCTTCGGTGAAAGGACGCCTTCCATCCTCCCGAAAGAGCACAAGCGCCCCGAACACCATGCCGTTCGAGCGCAGCGCGAGCCGAAGCTCTGAGCCGAAGCCGGCGGGTCTGAGGATCTCGTGCAGCCGAGGACTGGAGGGAGCGCGAGCAGCGCCGAAGCTCAGGACACCGACCGGATTGGTGGCCGCGCCGAGATCGGCGTACCGATTCACGTCTCGCTCGACGAACTCGTTATAGGCGAGGCGCCTCGAATCGTTGAGGCCATGCTTGGAGAACATGAAGGAGCGCAGTCCGCTGACCGGGTCCAACCCGAGAAGGCAGTACCCGTCGAACCGGACGATGCTGTGAACCGCCGCCAGCACGCAGTCCGCGAACTCCGCCCCGGGCGCGGGGCTGCGCGCCTGGTCGTTGATCTCGGCAGTTGCGCGGACCGCGGCGCCCATCGTCGGATAGTGCCACAGGGACACCCCCGAGAAATAGGGATGTTTCGCGACTCAACCGGTGTGTCAGCGTGCCGGAGGAGCGGCGGCCGGGACGCCGGGACCGATGCCACCGCCGAGTGTGACGACAGAGAGGAACGCGGCCATGACCACAGCACCCGCCGACACGTCTTCGTACCGCTCGAGCGGTGTCATCCGGAGGCTGCTCGCGCCCATCTTGCTCGCGATGCTCGCGATGTCGGCGCTGGCCACGACTCCGGCGGCCCTGGCAACAACGGATGGCCGCAACGGCCGGATCACCTACTCCGCGCAGCTCGACACTGGTGTGCAGCTGTTCACCATTCGAGCGGACGGCTCCCACGTGCGTCAGCTCACCAACCGGCCCGGCGAGCATGTCAACCCCGACTGGTCGCCGAATGGCCGCCAGCTGGTCTACGAATTCAGCGACCGAGTGCACGCCGGAATCGAGCTGATCGACCGCGATGGCCGGCACCGGCGCAACCTGACACCGAGGGGTTTCCAGGGTCAGCCAGCGTTCACGCCCGACGGTCGTCACATCGTCTTCGAACGCGTGACGCCCGACTTCACCGACGACAGCATCTGGGTGATGCGCGTGGACGGGACGCATCTGCGTCGGATCACTGACAACCCGTTCTCCGAGACCGGGTACGACACCGACCCCAACGTCTCCCCGAACGGCAAGCGCATCTCCTTCGTCCGCGTGCGTGAACCGGACGTGGAGCAGGCGCTGTTCAGCGTTCGCTGGGACGGGTCTCACCTGCGCCAGCTGACTTCCTACTCGGCCAATGTCGCCGTCAAGCACGACTGGTCGCCTGACGGCTCGCATCTGGTGCTCACGGTGAACGCTGACTTCGCGGACGCCAAGAAGTCGTCCAACGTCGCGCTGGTCCGGCCCGACGGCTCAGGCTTCCGGAGGCTCACGCACTACAAGGGTCGTACGGTGAACGCCTTCGTCGGCTCGTACTCGCCCAACGGACGCTGGATCGTCTACCGACTGGAGAATCGACAAGGCCGGGGCACACTGCCGGACGGCTCGTTTGGCTTGTACAAGGTCCATCCTGATGGCAGTGACCGACAGCTGATCGCGTCGCTCATCAACAAGCCTCGGTACATCGCGTGGGGAAGTCGACCGGCTACTTGACGATGCCAAACCTGGCTCACGAAGAGACTCGAGCGCTATAACTGCGGTATGCCTAGACATCCCAGCCGCGGCGAGCAGGATCCCGGCGCGTTGTTGCCGGACGTCACCCGTGACGAGACTGCGGAGTCGTGGGGTGAGTCACCCGAAGACCGCGACGACGAGTTGCGCCGCGAGGTGCCGCCCCATCATGGCTGATCCTCCCGGCGCGCCATCAGGTCGCGGATCTCGCGCAGGAGCACGATCTCTTCAGAAGTCGCCTCAGCAGCGACCTCATGGGGCTTCTTGAAGCGCTCCATCAGCCGGTTGTACGGCAGCACGACGACGAAGTAGATCGCGGCGGCGATGAGGAGAAACACCACCAGGTCGTTGACGAACTGACCGACTGGGATGCCACCTACGGTGATGTCGCTGAAGTCCGGGCGGCCCCCGATCTTGCCGACCAGCGGCATCAGCAGGTTGGTGACGAACGACGCGATCACGGTGGCGAAGGCGGCCCCGATCACGAACGCGACGGCGAGCTCGATGAGGTTGCCGCGCACGATGAAGTCTCTGAAGTCCTTGAGCATTTCCGTCTCCTGATCGCCGGTGCCGCGTGGCGGCGCTCGCCGCGCCGCGGCCAGAAAAATGGCTCCCCCTTCCGTGGGTGAGGGGCGGGGGTACCAAGGGCGCACGCCCGTCCCTGCTGAAACCGTCGTCGAAGACGCCGCGCTCTCCCTCATTGGTGTCACGAGCACGCGGACCAGCGGACCGGACGCGACGATGCGCACGAGCACCGCATAGAAGAATTTGTTCGATTCTCTTTGTGCATAAGGTCAGCTACGGCCCGGGATTGTCGGTGGGTAGGCGTTAGATGAACACATGTTCGAGAGAGCGGTTGAGCTGTTAGACGAGGTGCTGGGCTGTGACGGCGGGACTGTGGTCC
>JACCZI010000158.1 GCA_013696015.1 Nocardioidaceae bacterium | reverse complement strand
GGACCACCCCGCAGACGAGCACAACTGCGACCGGCTCAAAACTAGCTTTTGCGCGTGCCTCAAGCCAGACCTCGCTGGCGAACTGTGGATAACTTCGCGCAGTCGCTACTCGCGCTTGCGACTGCGCCGGCGACGCCGCCGGCGTTTGATGCGGCGTAGCGATGTGGCATCAAGGCTGCCGAGGCCGAGAGCAGGCGGCGGATAGGAGTCGTATCGGTGCCCCGTCGGGGTGATCCAGGTGACGCGGTCGGATCCGGGGCGCATGTCGACATCGAGGTCCCAGCCGGGATGGTCCCGGCAGTAGTGGGTCCGCTCGCACAGCCCTTGTCCGTTGCTGGCCTCCGTGCGCCCTCCACGCGCGCGCTGCTTCAAGTGATCGCAGTCGCGAATCGGTGCGTCACAGACGGACAGCCGGCAGACCTGATCTCGGGCAAGAATGAATCTTCGTAACGAACCGTCGAAGCGGATCTTACGAGTGCTGAGCTCGAGGACGCGACCGTCAAGCGGATCGCAGACCAACCGCCGGGCGAAGGCACTATCACTCGCCGCCAGCTGGCGCGCGAGCTCGGCAGGGATGACGCCGTAGCGACCAAGAGTCGCCGGAGCACCGTCCTGACCGAGCAGGCTCGACGCGGAGATCACGACCTGGACCTCGACCGGTACGTCAGCCGCCCGGCGCTGCCCGGTGAGGCGCTCAACGAACGCGTCACACATGATGTGCTCGATCGACCGCTCGTCACCGTCACCTCGAACGCCACGCGCGTGGTTGTCGAGAGCCGTCCAACAGGCCATGGCCTGTTCTGCGGGCAGTACGTTCCACAGTGAGGCTGTGGCGTCCTCGCGCGGCAGGAACGAGATGCGCTTGCGGGATCGTGCGACCCGGGCGCGCCGACTGGCAGCCTCTGGGTCTGCCGCGCAGACCCGACGACGCACGGCCTTGCGCACCTGACCGGGAGTGAGCTCGCCGGCCTCGAGCCCAATGAGGGAGTCGACAGCGTGCCGGTCGGAGCTGCCGAGCACCTCGCACTCCTGGACGATGATCCGCGCCGCGCTGGCACTCACCGTGCCATTGAGCATGGCTCCCAATGTCGCCGGGTGGTCCTCGGTCAATGCCATAGCGAAGCCGATGTGTTGGTTAGCAGTCATCGGAGAAACGCCTCGCGCAAGCGCTACCTCCTCGGTGGCGTGCTTGCCCGCGTCAGATGTCCACACTCCGACGAGTTTGTCGAGACGTACCCGCTCTTTGACCAGCGCCGCGACGGCCAATGCCTGGCGCGCGTGCGCATGGGCTATCACCCGCTCCCACTCCGCAATCTCGTCGATGCGTCGCGCGGTGACATCAAGAGCGTTTCTCGGCCGTTGGTAGCGCGGCTCGGATTTGTTATCGAACATGTGTACGATTATATGCGAGGCCGCCGACAGTCTTCGAAAGCTGATCCAACGCTGTGGAAAGCCGCTGATCTACGTCGGTGGTGGCGGACCGCCGGGCGGTGGCGGCCTCATGGTCGGCGGCGTCCCGTACGCCGGCGGGGGCTGCGGACTGCCCTGGGGAACGCCGTACCCGGGTGGTGGACTTCCGCGTCGTGTGGAGCGACGGGTCCCGCTGCCGCGCGCCACCAGCTCGCGCAACGCGGCGCCTGCCGCGAGTAGCCCGCCGACCGCACCGATGATGACCGCGAGCCACAGCCGGATGTCGGTACGCAGCGACAGCAGCGACCCCACGACCAGCGCCACCGCCCCGAGGAAGGCGAGCACGAGATAGCCGATGAACTCGGAGTAGGCGTACAACGCAGCCAGTCCAGCGCAGACGAGCAACCCGATGGCCAGCGCCGTCCAGAGGTCACCGTTCACGTCCGACTGGGGCCCCGCGTCAAGAGGACCACTACGGAACACGCCGAGTGTGAGTACGAAGAGGCCGGCGAAGAGCACCGCCAACACCATGCCCCCCAATGCGATGACCCCGCCGAGCATGCCCGTCACATGTCGGCTTGCCAACGGCCATCCGGCCGCGGCGACGACGATGCCGAACACCGTCAGCGCGATCTGAGGCCCGATCGTGGCCGTCTGGTCGTCGGTGACGTCCTCGATGATCTGCGTCAGGACGAGCAGTCCACCGAGCACGACAACCGCCGTCAGCGCAGACTCACGTAGCCACAGGTACGCCGCAACGCCAGCCACCACCATCAGCGCACCCGTCAGGTACTCCGACCAGTCCTTGCCTTGCAGGAGGATGTCCAACACCAACGCCAGCGCGACGATGCCCGTCGCCGCTACGACGGTGGCGATCCATCTGCGGTGGTCCGGATCGCCGCCCAACAGCGCGGTGGCGGCAGCGACGGCGCAGAGCGCGACAGCGCCGACGAACACGACCAGAAAGGCCTTCCAGTTGAAGTCGTCCTGGTCCGCGAGGTTGCCGGCGACGAACAGCGCACCCAGCAGCACAGCGGCTCCGAGCACCGCCGCACCTCCCGACATGCGCTGCGGTAGCGTCCAGCGGTTGGTGTCGGTGTCGGTGTCGGCGGCCAGCACGCTGGTGGCCCCTGCGGGCGTTTCGCTGCCTGCCTCCCGCACCCGCGCGTAGACCCGGCCGGCCTGTTCGGCACTCAGTGTGCCATCACGTACGAGTGAGTCGACCCTGGCGAACATCGGGTCCGAGGGGGCAGTGTTCGGCTCCATAACCTTGAAGACAACCGTTCAGACTGACGTCTGCGCAAGGACTCACCGGCGATTCGCAAGAATGTCAGTCTCAGCGGGGGCAGCAGCGTCCGTTCCGGCGAGGTGAGGAAGAGGCGCGGCTGGCGTACCCTCGACGGGACCGACGACGTCCACCGGTGGAGGCATTCATGGATCGTGGTCTGAGCAGCGCCGAGCTCGAGGGCTTTGCCAAGGACTTCACGGCCAACCCGACGTACCGGCTGGCCCAGAACGCCGTCACCAGGACCTCCGTCGACGACCTCGCGCTCGATCGTGGCGTCGTCACAGGGATCGACCACTCGGTCTCGCACCTGCTCGACGACTGGGCCGTCACCGACCAGAAGAAGAGCGGTCGCTGCTGGCTGTTCGCGGGACTCAACCTGCTCCGTGTCGGCGCCGCCGAGCGCATGTGTCTGAAGGACTTCGAGTTCAGTCAGAACTACGTGATGTTCTGGGACAAGCTCGAGAAGGCCAACCACTGGCTCGAGGCGATCATCGAGACCGCCGAGCGCCACGTCGACGACCGCACCGTCGCACACCTGCTGACGATGCCGGCCGAGGACGGCGGGCAGTGGAACATGTTCGTCGCGCTGGTACGCAAGCACGGGCTGGTGCCCAAGGTCGCGATGCCCGAGACCCAGTCGTCGTCGGAGACGTACCGACTCAACCGGGCGCTCTCACAGGCCCTGCGTCGGGCGGCGCGGGACCTGCGCAGCCGGGCTGCGGCCGGCGACGATGCAGCCGAACTGCGGGAGCTCAAGTCACAGGTGCTCGGGGTCGTGCACCGCATCCTGAGCATCCACCTCGGCACCCCGCCGGAGCGTTTCGTGTGGCAGTGGAATGACAAGGACCGTAAATTCCACCGCGACGGTGAGATCACGCCGCAGGAGTTCGCGCAGAGCTACGTGACGCTGCCGCTCGACGACTACGTCTGCATCGTCCACGACCCGCGCGAGACCAGCCGGGTCGGGCAGACGTACACAGTGGAGCACCTCGGCAACGTCGTCGGCGCGCCACCGGTCGTCTACCTCAACGTCGAGGTCGACGTGCTGCGCTCGCTCGCCCAACAGGCCATCACCGGCGGTGAGCCGGTCTGGTTCGGCTGCGACACCGAGAAGATGTCGCACATGGAGCTCGGCCTGTGGGATGCCGGGCTCTACGACTACGGCTCGGTGTACGACGCCGACCTGACGATGAGCAAGGACGAGCGGCTGGACCATCACGAGACGCTCATGACCCACGCGATGCTGTTCACCGGTGTGGATGTCGTAGATGGCGCACCCCGGCGCTGGCGCGTCGAGAACAGCTGGGGTGGCGAAAAGGCCGACAAGGGCTTCTGGACGATGAACGACAGCTGGTTCGGCGAGCACGTCTTCGAGATCGCCGTACGTCGCGACGCGCTCCCAGCAGAGCTCCAAGACGCCCTCGACACCGAGCCGATCGTGCTCCCGGCCTGGGATCCGATGGGGGCACTGGCCGGGCTCGACGACCACGAGGCGAAGGTCGTCCACGCCGCGCCCACCGGCTTGTTCATCGGCGGCGAGTGGCGCCCGGCCGAGGGCGGCCGCCGGTTGGTCGTCGAGGACCCTTCGACCGCCGAGGCCATCGCCGAGGTCGCCGACGCCAGCGTCGCCGACGGGCGGGCAGCGCTCGATGCCGCCGTCGACGCGGGTCCCGCATGGGCCGCGACGCCGCCCCGCGACCGCGGGGAGATCCTGCGTCGGGCGTTCGAGCTCATCACCGAGCGGATGGACGACCTCGCGCTGCTGATGACCCTCGAGATGGGTAAACCGCTGAAGGAGTCCGCCGCTGAGATCACGTACGGCGCGGAGTTCTTCCGCTGGTTCTCCGAGGAGGCCGTCCGTATCAGCGGCCGCTACTCGGTGGCGCCCAACGGCGCGACCCGGCTGCTGACCATGAAGCAGCCGGTGGGTCCGTGCCTGATGATCACGCCGTGGAACTTCCCGCTGGCGATGGGCACCCGCAAGATCGGTCCGGCGATCGCGGCAGGGTGCACGATGGTCGTCAAGCCGGCCTCGCTCACGCCGCTGAGCATGCTGGCGCTGGCCGACATCCTCGCCGAGGCCGGTTTGCCGCCGGGCGTCCTCAACGTCGTCACCACGCACTCGACCGGTGCGGTGATGGAGCCGCTGATCCGCGACCCGCGGCTGCGCAAGCTGACGTTCACCGGCTCCACCGAGGTAGGGCGCCGGCTAGTGGAGCAGTCGGCTGAAGGCTTGCTGAGGGTCTCGATGGAGCTCGGCGGGAACGCGCCCTTCCTCGTCTTCGCCGACGCCGACGTCGACGCGGCTGTCGACGGCGCGATGCTGGCAAAGATGCGCAACGGAGGCGAGGCCTGCACAGCCGCCAACCGTTTCCTCGTGCACGAGTCGATCGCCGCGGGGTTTGCCGACAAGCTGGCCGGGCGGATGGGCACCTTGCGCGTCGGCCGCGGCACCGAGGAGGGCGTGGACGTCGGTCCCCTGGTCGAGCAGAAGCAGCGCGACAAGGTCGCCGAGCTGGTCACGGACGCAGTGGCATCCGGCGGCGAGGTCGTCGTGGGCGGCAGCGCCCCCGACCGGGCGGGCTGGTTCTACTCCCCCACGGTGCTCAACGGTGTACCCCAGTCGGCCCGGGTGTTCCGCGAGGAGATCTTCGGCCCGGTCGCACCGGTGTTCACCTTCGCCGACGACGACCAGGCGGTGGCGATGGCGAACGACACGGACTTCGGCCTCGTCGCCTACGTCTTCACCCGTGATGTGTCCCGCGCGATCTCGGTCGCCGAGCGTCTCGAGACCGGCATGGTCGGGCTCAACCAGGGCATCGTCTCCAACCCTGCGGCGCCGTTCGGCGGCGTCAAGGCCAGCGGCTTCGGCCGCGAGGGCGGGAGCGAGGGGATCGAGGAGTACCTGGAGACCAAGTACGTCGGACTGAAGCTCTGACATGGCCAACGTCGTCGACGTCGCCGTCATCGGCCTGGGACCGGGCGGAGAGGACCTCGCCGGGCGGCTCGGTGACGCCGGGCTCGACGTCCTCGCCGTGGAACGACAGCTGGTCGGTGGCGAGTGCCCGTACTGGGGATGCATCCCGTCCAAGGCGATGATCCGCTCGGCCGACGTCTTGGCGGAGGCGCGCCGGGTCCGCGACCTGGCCGGCAGTGCGCAGGTGGAGGCCGACTGGGGCCCGGTCGCGCAGCGGGTCCGCAAGCTGACCGCTGACTGGGACGACACCGTGGCGGTCGAGCGCCTCGAGGGCCGCGGCTGCCGCGTCGTGCACGGGGTCGGGAGCGTCACCGGCCCGGGTCGGATCAGCGTGAGTGGACAGGTGTACGAGGTCCGCCGCGCCATCGTCCTGAATCCGGGCACGTCAGCGTTCATCCCGCCGGTCGACGGGCTGATGGACACGCCGTACTGGACAAACCGTGAGGCGATCGAGGCGCGGGAGGTGCCGCACTCGATGATCGTGCTCGGCGGCGGTGCGATCGGTGTGGAGCTGGCGCAGGTGTACGCGCGCTTCGGCTGCACCGTGACCGTGATCGAGTCCGGACCATGCCTGCTCGCGATGGAGGAGCCGGAGGCGGGCCGCCTGCTGGCCGAGGTGTTCGAGCGCGAGGGCATCCACGTGTCCAGCAACGCCAAGGCCACCGCGGTCGCCCACGACGGCACGACGTTCACTGTGACGCTCGACGGTGGTGACTCGTTGCGCGCCGACCGGCTGCTGGTCGCGACGGGACGAAGCGCCCGACTGGGCCCGCTGGGTCTCAACTCGGTGGGGGTGGACATCTCCGGTCGCTTCCTCGACGTCGACGACCACCTGCGCCTCACCGACGGCATCTGGGCGATCGGTGACGTCACCGGCAAGGGTGCCTTCACCCACGTGGCGATGTACCAGGCGGCGATCGCGGCCCGCGACATCCTCGGCGAGGACGGCCCACCCGCCGACTACCGTGCGCTGCCGCGGGTCACGTTCACCGACCCCGAGGTCGGCGCGGTCGGCAAGACGGAGAAGCAGGCGTGGGAGGCGGGGGTCGAGGTTCGCACCGGCATCACCGCGCTCTCGACCTCCTCCCGTGGGTACATCCACGCCGTCGGCAACGAGGGGTTCATCAAGGTGGTCGAGGACGCCGCGCGCGGTGTGCTGGTCGGTGCGACAAGCGCCGGGCCGTACGGGGGCGAGATCCTGGGCGCCCTGGCCGTCGCGGTCCGCGCCGAGGTGCCGGTGGCGACGCTGCGTCACTCGATGTGGGCCTACCCCACGTTCCACCGCGCCATCGAGACCGCCCTGGCGGACCTGGACTCATGACGGCCTCCCACGTCGAGACCGAGCGGACCTTCGAGCTGCCGACGGGAACACCACTGCCCGACCTGAGCCTCGACGGCGCGGTCGTACGCGCCAAGCCGCGCCGGTTCTCGTTGCGCGCGACGTACTACGACACCGAGGACCTGGTGTTGGCGCTGGCGCAGGTGACGCTGCGCCGCCGCGAAGGCGGTGACGACGACGGCTGGCACCTCAAGCTGCCGCTCGGCCAGGACCGGCGACGCGAGCTGCACCGCCCACTGGGGCGCGCCTCGGTGCCGGTACCGCTGCGCCGAGCGCTGATTCCACTGACCATGGGTGCGGTGCTGCGGCCGATCGTCGAGGTGCGGACCAGCCGGACCGTGCATCTGCTCAGCGATCCCGACGGCAACCCGCTCGCCGAAGTAGCCGAAGACGATGTGTCGGTAGTGCGCCATGCTGTCGCGGGCTCGGCAGCGATGAGTGCCGAGCCAGGCGGAGCAGCCGAATGGCAGGAGGTCGAGATCGAGCTGCTGCGCGGCGACGACGACCTGCTCGAGGAGCTCAGCACCCGACTCGGCAACGCCGGCGCCTGGGTCTCGGACCACCAGTCGAAGCTGCGCCGCGCCCTCGGTGACGCGGTCCCCGCCCGGCACGTCCCGCCGAAGGGGTTGCGGGAGGGCAGCGCCCGTGGCGCCCTGTGGCGATACCTCGCCGCCCAGACGGAGCGGTTGGTCGACCGCGAGGTGGGAGTACGGCTCGGGGTCGAAGACAGCGTCCACCAGATGCGGATCACCGCACGCCGGCTGCGCAGCGCGCTGGCGGTCTGCCGCCCACTGCTCGACGAGCAGACGGCACGCCATCTCGAAGCCGAGCTGCGCTGGCTCGGTCAGCAGCTCAGTGAGGTCCGCGACCTCGAGGTGATGCAGGAGCGGCTGCTTGCCGCGATCGCCGCGGACGAGTTCGCGGCCAGCACCCGTGGCATGGCCTCCGCCGTCCGTACCACGCTGCGACGAAGCCAGCGAGAGGCAGTGACCACGGCGCAGGTCGCGCTCGACTCGCCGCGCCGCGCCGCGCTGCAGGCCTCGCTCGAGTCACTGCTGGCCGACCCGCCGTTCACCGGTGGCGGCAAGGCAGTGCAGACGGCAGCGAAGGTGCTCGACAAGAGGATCACCAGGTCGTGGCGACGCTTCGCCGAGCGCGTCGCCACAGCGGACGAGGAACAAGGACCCGCCCACGACGAGGCCCTCCACAACGTGCGCAAGGCGGCGAAACGGCTGCGCTATGCGGCCGAGCTGGCATCACCGACCCTCGGCAAACCGGCCGACAAGCTGCGCAGCCGCGCCCAGGCGGTGCAGAAGGCGCTCGGAGACCACCAGGACAGCATCGTGGCCCGGGCCTGGTACGAACGTCTCGGTCGAGAGGCGACCTCGACGGCGGCGACCTTCGGGTTCGGCCGGCTGCACGCGCGGGAGCAGAGCGCTGCCGGCACGTACATGACGACCTACGGCGAGGCAGTCGACAAGGTGCGTACGGCCAGCCGCCTGCGCTGACCCACCCCGGCTCAACGCCGGGGAGGCTCAGCGGAATCAAGGGGAGGCTCAGCCGCCTTCGTTATCCCGGGGGCGGCCCATCAGCTCCAGCCCGGCCATCGCCTCCTCCGCACCAGCAGCGTCGACGCGTTCGACCGCGAAACCCATGTGGATCAGCACCCAGTCACCCGGGTCGAGATCCTGGTCCTCCAGCATCCCGATGTTGATCTTGCGCTGCGCTCCTTCGACGTCCACCAACGCAAGCTGGTTGGCGTACCCGTCGACCATCTCGACCACCTGGCCGGGGATCCCGAGACACATCTCAGACCTCCTGTTTCGCGTGAACTCCGACGGCCTGCGTCAGCAGATCGTCCAGCAGTCGCTGCACTGTAACAACCGCCACCTCCACTGCCGACCTGACCGCCGGCGTGAGCCCGATGCCTTCGCTGACATCGAGCGGCTGACACCCCACCACCAGGGTGCGGGGCAGCTGCCCGCCCATCACACCCAGGTTGGCGAGCACGGCGACGGGGTTCATCCCATGGGCGTCGAACTCGCCAGTGCCGAGGTCGTCGGGCCCGACCTCCAGCACCGTGACGGCACCCGGGGCGTCGCCGGATCGGCCCTGACGCGGAATGGCGTCGACCAGGACGAGCGCGTCGTATCCGTCGAGCAGGTCGTACGCAAGGTGCATGCCGCGGATGCCGTAGTCGACCACCCGGACCTGGTCCGGAAGCGGCAGTGCCGCGAGTCGCCGAGCCACCTCGGAGCCGAAACCATCGTCGCCGAAGAAGATGTTGCCGACACCGGCGACCAGGATGCGAGCACTCACCTATCGGTTGCCCTCGCTTCTGTCCTCGCCACGCCCGGTGCCCTTGTAGTGATCGGGTCCGACCATGTCAGGGTCCATGTCGGTCTCCGGCATGTCGCTGGCAGGCTGCTCGTCCGACGGCGAGGCTTCGGCGCCGCGGGGGGTGTCCTCCTTCGGCGGCGACTTCATCTCGTCGCTCTCGACTGGTCCAGTCGCGCCGCCGACGTTGGCGCCGTCCTTGCGGAGCTCCTCCTCACCCTCGACGTCAGCGCTCTCACGACGGCCGTCGTACGGGGGCAACGGCCGGTCTGTGGGGTCGCCGCCTTCCACATTGGTTGGCTCGCTCATCTCATGTTCTCCTTATGTCCGGTGGTGCTTAGCCGCCCTAGCCGCCGGTCGGCATGTCCGGCATGTCGTCGTGAACGGTGCCCTGCGGGTCCACCGAGGTGTCGCTCTCCTCATCCGAGCCGCCCGCGGGCCGGTCGACCGGTCCTCCGGCGGGCTCGTCGGAGCCGGTGTCGCGCGAGCCGGGAGCTCCGCGCTCCGCCTGTGGCTCCTCGTCCAGGTGCTCGGCTGGCGTATCGGTCATCGTGGTTCCTCTCGACTGGTGTGGCGCTCACATGTTGCGCATCTTCAGATAGCGCCGGACGTCGGGAATGGACCGCACCCCGACGCCGACCGCGACCAGTGCCACGCCGCTCAGCACGACGGCGGTGACTCCTCCCAGAAACTTCATGATCGACTCTCCTCTCTGTGCTCAGGGCTCACGTCCCCTACAGGCGGCGGTGCCAATGGCTCCAGCTCGTCAGGCGCGAAGTACAAGAAGCGGCCGTACCACTCGTGCAGGTCCGCTGCCGGGTCGTCGACGAGTACGACAGCGACGTGGATGTTGCCGTCCACGTCGGAGTGGACGGCGGAGACCCGCGCCGTCTGTCCGGCGAAGAAGAGGTCCTGGGCGTCGGCACGTCGCGAGGGCTGGATCCGCACCAGGCTGTCCCGCGAGACGGCGACGCCGTTGATCAGCACCGTGTCGACGTCAGGGCGCACGCTGGCGTCGGCCTCCGGGTCCCACCACGGCACGTCCCCCGTCTCGAAGGTCGGAGGATCGAGGTCGCGTACGTCGACGAGCTCCTCGGCGGTGTCAGGAACCGTCACCGCCATCCCGGCGTGTGGGTCTCGCAGGATGCCGTGCAGCTCTGCCAGGCCCTCCGGCGACATCGCGTCGCACCGGTCGATGATCTCGGCGGCCCGCGGGTCGGTAGCGCGCGCCTCCGCCTTCTCCTCGTCGGTGAGCGTCATGACCCGCAGCGTGAGGATCTCGTCGATCTCGGTGGAGTCGAACAGCGCGCCGGCGCTCTGCTCGGCCACCTCGGGGTAGTCGTACAAGATGATCGGTGACACCAACACCACGTCGGTGTCTCCCGGCGCACCGGCCAGCACCGGCCAGCACCGCCGTTGCAGGCACCCCTTCGCCGCCCGGCTCGCCTCGTCGGGCGGCTCCAGCAACGACACGAAGCCCGCATCGTGGGTCTGGACCAGCAGGTGGGCACCGATCAGCGAGGACCTGATCGCCGCGTCCTTGTCGTCGACCGGCTCGGTCGCAGCATTGGCCATCGACAGGGTCAGGCGTTCGAACCCGTCGACCGTGGTCGTATGCAACGAGACAACGGCGTGCAGCGGCCACCTGCGCCGGACGAGCCGGCCGAGGATGGTGCCGTCGTCGTCCAGCAGGTGCTCGACGTCCTCGCCGCCCGCCACATCGACCGGTAGCTCACGGCCCTGCTCGCCCAGGGCGCTCAGCAGGCACTGGTCGAGCTCGATCTCGTGCTCGGCCGCCTCGTCCCAGCTGAGCCAGCTGCGGGCGCCGACGCTGAGCTGGTCGACCGGCTCGAAGCGTGCCGGGTCGTCGGTGGCCCGCTCCACACTGCGTGTCTGCAGTTGGAGGAACCGCAGATGGACACTCACCCGGCCGGCCGGCCCGCTGCGCAGCAGGCACTGCGCGGACATGCTGGCTTCCTCACCCAGACCGGCTTCGGCCGCGCCCGGTGGGCCCAAGACTCCGAACTGCCAGCGCACCTGGTTCTTGCGTGACGTGGCGCGGTAGGGGTAGAGCAGGTAGCCCTCGAAGAGGACGGCGTCCGCCACGGTCCGGGCCTGCTCGAGGCTCATGAGGCCAGCCCCGTCTTTGCCAGCAGAGACTCGACCGCCGCTTCGTACGTGGTCAACCCACGCACAGACTTGTAGTGGGTCAGCGACTCCATGGTGTCGCGGCTGAGCCGCAGCCACCCGGTGTTCGGGAAGTAGTGGTCGATCATGTCCTGCCACACCGACACCGGGATCGGATAGCGCGACTCGCGGTCCCACGGGATCTGGTCGACGCCGAAGCCGGTGATGCCGCGGGTGAAGACGGTCCCCGAGAAGAGGAACACGACGGGGATCGAATCGTCCCGCAGCGCATGCAGGTACTTGGACCAGGTGACCTCGAAGTCGTACGTGCAGGGCATCACCAGGTCGACCTCGGTGATGCCGGTGAAGCCCTGGACCATCGCCGTGCACTGCATCCACATGAACGGCTTGAGGGTGTCGAACCACCGTTCCCGGGTGCCGAACATGTCGAGCAGGCCGCTCTCCTCGTCCGTGCTGTACTTGCGCCGCTGCGGCTCGATGCGCACCTGGCAGCGCAGGGCCATGGCGTGGACCACCTCGCCGCTGGTCTCTTCGATGCGCAACCGTGCGGTCAGCTGCGGTGCCGCAGCGTACTTCTCGGCGAAGACGTCGACGACGGAGAATGTGAGGTCACTCATCGCGCCGACCCCGGCTGAGACATCTGCTCCACCGCTGGCGCGGGCCGGCTGCGGGCCGACACCATCGCGAAGAACGCGTCCATCGCCTCGTGCGCATCCTGTCCCCCGTCGAAGCCACGCCACACCTGTCGCAGCTGACCGACGAGCTGGTAGCAGGCGTCGATCGGCACCACGTTGCAGGTGAAGTCACTGCTTCCCTGGGCAAGGCGACGCTGCGGCGCCCGTACCAGCAGGGCCTCGACGTCCGGTTCCAGCAAGCCCAACTGAGGGTTGGCGGCCACGACCGAGTCCCACGCCGCCAGGGGCAGCTCGGACTCCGTGGCACCGGCCGGCCCCGGGTAGAAGGCGATGGTGCGTCCCTGCTGCATCGAGTTGCGGAACAAGAACGCGAGACCGACGGGAATCTCGAGCTCGTCCCACTGTCCCGGGCCCAGCGCGAAGTCGGGAAACGACAGGTAGCGGTCCGGGACGGCTCGGTATCGCAGCTCGGCCCCTTCGGCCGTGAAGAGCAGGTAGCAGCCGCGGCAGGTGCACATCAGCACCCGGCTCTCTAGGTTGACCACGTGCTGATGGCTGTCCTTGATCGGCTCGGCGCACATCTCGCAGCGTTCCTCGATCACCGGCACCGGCCGGGTCGAAGTGATCCGGCGCAGCACAGCGAGCGGCTCGCTGGTCATGCCGTCACCGACGTGGGCACGGCCACCGAGACGACCCCAGAGGTGGTGAGGAGCGGCAG
>JACCZI010000179.1 GCA_013696015.1 Nocardioidaceae bacterium | reverse complement strand
TTCTTCCGGATGAAGTACCAGAAGCTGTACGACTCCATCCTCGCAACCCCGCTACGGCCATGGGATGTCGCAACGGGGGAGCTCACATGGGCCCTGCTGCGGGGAGCGGCCTACTCGGCGATGTTTGTCCTCGTGATGGCGGTGATGGGGCTGACCACGTCGTGGTGGACGGTCCTGGCACTGCCCGCAGCGATGTTGATCGGCTTCGCCTTCGGCGGCGCAGGCATGGCATTGACGACGTGGATGAAGTCGTGGCAGGACTTCGAGTACATCCAGCTCGCGATCATGCCGATGTTCTTGTTCTCCGGCACCTTCTACCCGCTCGACGCGTACCCCGAAGTGCTGCAGTGGCTGGTGCAGGTCACGCCGCTCTATCAGGGCGTCACGCTGTGCCGCGCCCTGACCACCGGCGTCATCGGCGTGGAGGTGCTGATCGCCGTGGTCTACCTGGCCGCGATGGGCACGGTCGGCCTGCTGGTCGCGTCCCGCCGTCTGGCCACCCTGCTGCTGCACTGACTAGCCAGCTCGGTGAGGTTCTCCGCGAGGACCGCGGTACAGGACCGGGCCAGCCGCAGGCGGACCGAACAGCACCGATACTGACCAGGTGAGGCACAGTGAGCTGTGGGTGCGCATGGAGCGTCATCTCGGGGCGGCGTACTCACGGGTGTGGGCGCGTGAACACGTGCTGCGCGAGCTGGGTGGGCGCACCGTCGAGGAGGCGCTGGCCGCGGGGGAGACCCCGAAGCGGGTCTGGCGCGCGGTCTGGCAGCAGCTCGAGCTTCCCGACTCCGACCGCTGACCCCAGCCGGCCGTGAGTGCCCCGACCGACCATGCGAGTTGTCACTGTCACACCAGGTCATAGCCTGATTGGACAGTGACAACTCCTTGGCGTGCCGAGCCTCCCCGGTGCATGGGAGACTGCCCGGCATGCCGTCCCCTGACATCGCCGTCATCGGCGGGTCCGGATTCGCCACGTTCCTGCCTGACGCCGAGCGGGTGCCGGTGGACACTCCGTACGGCTCGCCGAGCGCCGACGTGCTTGTGGCCGAGGTCGACGGCCGGGCGGTGGCGTTCCTACCCCGGCACGGACCGGGCCACCGCTACCCCGCCCACGCGATCAACTACCGCGCGAACCTGTGGGCGCTGCGCTCGCTCGGCGTCCGCCGGGTGCTGGCGCCGTGCGCCGTGGGCAGCCTGCGGCCCGAGCTTGGGCCGGGCAGCCTGGTCGTCCCCGACCAGCTGGTCGACCGCACCACGCGACGGGTGCAGACCTACTTCGACTCCGGCGCCTGCCACGTCGGATTCGCCGACCCGTACTGCACCGAGCTGCGCGGCAGTCTGCTCGATGTCATCGGCGCGGAGCACCGCGACGTCACCGACGGTGGGGTGATGGTCGTCATCGAGGGGCCACGCTTCTCGACCCGGGCGGAGTCGCGGTCGTACGCGGCGCAGGGTTGGTCGCTGGTGAACATGACCGGCCATCCCGAAGCCGTCCTCGCCCGCGAGCTGGCGATGTGCTACACGGCGCTGGCACTGGTGACCGACCTCGATGCCGGGCTCGACGCCGCCGGCGCAGTCGACCAGGCGAGCGTGTTCGCGGTGTTCGAACGCAACATCGCGGTGCTGCGGACACTGCTGGCCCGGGCGGTCGCCGAGGTGCCGGCGCAGACTGACTGCGCCTGCACCCGGGTCCACGAGGGGATGACGCTGCCGGTCGAGCTGCCGTGAAGGTTCTTCTCACCGGGGCGGCAGGGTTCATCGGCTCGCACGTGGCCGCCGGTCTGGCCGACCAGGGTCACGACGTCGTCGGCGTCGACGTGATGCTCGACGCGGCCCACGTCGCCGACGCGCCGACTCCGTCCGGTGTCGAACGGGTCGACGTCCGAGACGCCGACCAGCTGCGCCCGCTGCTGCGAGACGTCGACGTCGTGTGTCACCAGGCGGCGATGGTCGGGCACGGGGTCGACGCCGCCGATTTCCCCAGGTATGCCTCGCACAACGACCTCGGCACCGCCGTGCTCCTGGCCGGCATGGCAGCGTGCGAGGTCACCCGCCTGGTGCTCGCATCCTCGATGGTCGTCTACGGCGAGGGCCGCTACGCCTGTGCTGTGCACGGTGAGCTCACACCGGAGCCACGTCGCAGCGAGGACCTCGAGGCGGGCAGCTTCGACCCGCGGTGCCCCCGGTGCGGGCGGGCACTCGACTGGCAGCTGGTCCCAGAAGACGCCCGGCTGGCACCCCGCAGCAGCTACGCCGCTTCCAAGGTGTCGCAGGAGCACTTCGCGCAGGCATGGTGCCTGCTGCAGTCGGCGCGCAGCGTCGCCCTGCGCTACCACAACGTCTACGGGCCCGGCATGCCGAGCGACACCCCGTACTCGGGTGTCGCCGCGATCTTTCGCTCCGCACTCGAGCGGGGCGAGGCACCGCGGGTCTTCGAGGACGGCCGGCAGACCCGCGACTTCGTCCACGTCGACGACGTGGTAGCGGCCAACATCGCCGCCGTCGAACGCGTCGTCGACGGCCCGGCGGGGCTGCGCGCGTTCAACGTGTGCTCCGGTACGCCGGTCACGGTGGGCGAGATGGCGCAGGTCATCGCGACCGCGTACGGGGGGCCCGACCCGGTGGTGACGGGTGAGTACCGCCCGGCCGACGTCCGTCATGTGGTCGCGTCACCGCAGAAGGCTGTCGAGGAGCTCGGCTTTCGGGCCCGGATCGCGCCTCAGGAGGGGCTGCGCGCCTTCGCCACCGCACCGTTGCGCACCCGCTGATCCACGCCCGCGGGCGCGGAGCTGTGGTGGCGGAGTCCCGACATCTACGTCGTGGATACGACCTCAGCGCCGGGAGGTCCGAAGCCGGACTCGGCGCGGGCTCACCACCCGGGCGACAGCAGGTGCGCGATCAGCAGCCCGGTGCCGACCTGCAGCGCCACTACCCAGCGCCGCTGCCCTCGGGACAGCAACGCCGGCAGGCACAGCGCCCACCAGGTGAAGGGCAGCCAGATGCGCTCCACCTCGGCCTTGCTCATCCCGGTCGACGTGGCGACGAGCATCGACAGCACCGCTGCCGTCCCGAGCAGGGCGATCGCGCGGGCGCCGGGGTCGACCTCCGGCCCCCGTGCCGCGCTCCTGGCCCGCCGGGCTCGCAACGCCGCAACGGCCGCAGGCAGACCCGCCCACACCGCCAGGCCACCCGCTGCGGTGGCGGCGGCCAGGTCACCCCAGACCCAGTACGAGAACGGCCGGACGTTCGCCACTCCGTCGTAGTAGCGCTCCACCAGCACCGGGTACGCCTCCCACCAGGCAAAGCCGGCGGCGGTGAACGCGGCGGCCACGGCGAGCGCCCCGCCCACCGCCCAGGGCAGTGGCGACGCGGTGCGAGCCGCGATAAGCACGGCCAGCGCCAGGATGGCCAGCAGGACCAGACCGTACGACAGGTACACGCACAGGCCGAGCAGCAGCCCGGCTAGCACTGCGTACGGGATGCGCCGGTGTGGTCGGGTCGCGGCGAGCGCCAGTGCAGCGAGGCCCCAGGATGCGACGGCGGTGTAGATGGCGTCCGCGGACACCCCCACCCACACCGCCGCGGGCGCCGCGGCCCAAAACGGTGCGGCCCGACGGGCCCAGCCCTCTCCGGCGAGCGCCCGGACGGTTATTAGGACGGCGAGCGTCGCGGTAGTGCCGGCGGTGAGAGCCACCAGGCCGACGGCCAGCGGGTCGTTGATGCCCACCCGGTCCAGTCCGACGAAGACGAGCAGCGCTCCGGCCGGATGGCCTGCGACATGCGTCTCCCAGTTGTCGGTGGCGGCGATCGGAATTCGGGAGACGAACTCGGACAACATCAGCGGGATCGACGACACGCGGCCCGCGTCGTACACGTACTCGCCACGACGAGCGAAGACCTCGTCGATCCCGGTCCGTCCGTCCACCAGTGCCAGCGACACCGTCCACAACCAGGTGGCGGCCCAGGTGGCGAGCAGCAGCCGGCGCCACGGCAGTCGGGCGGCCAGGCTCTGACCTGCGACTACCACCGTGACCGCGAGGGCGAGTGCAGGCAGCGTGCCCAGTCCGACCCGTGGCTCCCAGGCGGCTGCAAGCGGTGGCCATCCGACCCATCCGGCGTGCACGTCCGTGCCGGACAGACGTGGGTACAGCGCGGCGGCGGCGAAGAGCAGCGCTCCCGCTGCGACCGCGATGAGCAGGGGTCGGTGCGGCGTCGCGAGCTCCTCTGCTGGGCTAGAGGCGTCGCTGGCGGTACGAGTGGGCACGGTCCGCTGCACGCTCGTCATGGTAGGTCGCGGACTCGGCGAGGGTGTGGAGGCCGCGAATGCCACCGCAGCCGGTTGTCACACTCTCGTAAGCGCCGGGCGCAAGTCCCATCTGCCCCAAATGGCTTATTGTGGACGGCATGCTTGCGGGTGATCCCAGCGGCTCCTCGCCGAGCGCTTCAGCCCGTGGTCACCCAACTGCCCGTGCCACTGCTCCGAATTCCGTCACGTGCGACGTCGTGCTGCCCTGCCGTGACGAGGCCCGAGCTCTGCCCGCCGTGTTCGCCGACTGGCCCAAAGAGCTGCGCCCCATCGTGGTCGACAACGGGTCCGTTGACGAGACCGCACAGGTTGCGCGAGACCACCGGGCCGAAGTCGTCGTCGAGACCCTCCCCGGCTACGGGGCAGCGGTCCACGCCGGTGTGCTGGCCGCTCGAGCACCGTACGTCGCGGTGCTCGACGGTGACGGCTCCATGACACCCGCCGAGCTGTTGCCCCTGCTCGAGCTGGTCCGCAGCGGCGAAGTGACGATGGCGGTGGGGCGGCGCCGGCCGGTGAGCCGAGGCGTCTGGCCGTGGCATGCCCGTGCCGGGACGCTGTTGCTCGCATGGTGGCTGCGTCGGCGCACCGGGCTTCCGGTGCACGACATCGCGCCGATGCGGGTCTGCCGCCGTGCGGACCTGGTGACGCTGGGCGTTGTCGACCGCAGGTTCGGCTACCCGTTGGAGCTGCTGCTGCGGGCCGCGCGGGCGGGTTGGACCGTGCGCGAGGTCGACGTCTCGTACGGGCCTCGCGCAGCAGGGACCCGCTCGAAGGTGTCGGGCAGCCTGCGGGGCACGCTGCGCACGGCCCGAGACTTCGCCCGGGTGCTGCGATGAGCGGGACGCTTCGCGGGCCGGTGCTGCTCGTCGTCGCCAGGGTTCCGACCCCTGGTCTGGCCAAGACCCGGCTGGCCGCTTCCGTCGGCGACCAGGCGGCGGCCGAGCTCGCCGCCACAGCGCTGCTCGACACCCTCACGGTGGTCGCGGAGGCTGCGGCGGAGTCGGGCAGCCCGAGTGTGGTCGCGCTGACCGGTGACCTGGGTTCGTCGGCCCGCCGGGACGAGGTCGAGGATGCGCTGCGCGAGCACCGGGTCATCGGGCAGCGGGGTGACGGGCTGGGCGATCCGCTGGGCGAGCGGCTGGCCAACGCCCACGAAGACGCCGCGGTGATCACCGACACCGAGGCAGTGGTGCAGGTCGGGATGGACACCCCGCAGCTGAGTGTCGTGCTGCTGGAGGCCGCTGTGGCGGCACTTAATGGCGCGGATGCCGCTCTCGGACCCGCGACAGACGGGGGCTGGTGGTGCCTGGCGGTTCGCCGCGCCGCGTTGGCGAGGTGCCTGCCCGACGTTGCGATGTCGCGACCCGAGACCGGACAGGCGACGTACGCGGCGCTCCGGCGTACGGGGGCGCGGACGGTGACCTGGCTACCCGAGCTGCGTGACGTGGACACCCTGGCGGACGCACTCGAGGTGGCTCGGGCGGCGCCGGGGTCCCGTTTCGCCGCCGCGGTCGCCGCCTCGACCAGCCTCACCGTGGAGGCCGGGTCGTGACGGAGAGGACGGAGCTCTGCCCGGGGGCGGCGTTCGACGCCGCCCTTGGCGGAGCACACTGCGAGGTCATGAGCGGCGGCGCGAGCACCCGCCTGCCGTTGGAACGCTGGCTGGGCCCACCGGACGCCACCGACCACCAGCTGCTGCTCGCGCGCTGCCACGGGCCGACCCTCGATGTGGGATGCGGCCCGGGTCGGCTCACGGCCGCGTTGCTGGCGCGGGGAGTCACGGCGGTCGGGATCGACCTGTCGGAGGTGGCCGTGCAGCGCACTCTCGAACGAGGCGCGACCGCTCTGCGCCGTGACGTCTTCGGCCCGATCCCCTCGTTGGGCCAGTGGCATCACGTGCTGCTCGC
>JACCZI010000104.1 GCA_013696015.1 Nocardioidaceae bacterium | reverse complement strand
GTTTCGCCTACCGTCCCGCCCACGACGTACTCCATGGCATCGATTTTCGGCCACGCGTCGGCGAGCGGATTGCCGTCGTAGGCCCGAGCGGTTCCGGAAAGTCGACGCTAGGCCGGCTGCTCGCAGGGATCAACGGGCCGCGCACCGGCTCTGTCCGGATCGGAGGAGTCGACCTGGTCACTCTGTCGCTGGAGCATCTTCGAAAGGAGGTGGCGTTGGTGACGCAGGAGCACCATGTGTTCGTCGGCTCTGTACGCGACAACATCGTGCTTGGCCGCGAGACGGCGGACGACGATACGGTGTGGGCGGCACTCGGCACCGTCGGCTCCGCGGACTGGGTTCGCCGGCTGCCCGACGAGCTGGACACTCAGGTCGGGTCGGGCAACCTGGCACTGACACCCGCGCAGGCTCAGCAGATCGCGATGGCGCGGCTGGTGATTGCCGACCCGCACACACTCGTCCTCGATGAGGCAACATCCCTGATCGATCCGCGGACCGCGCGGACGCTCGAGGGTTCGGTTCACGCCCTGCTTGTCGGCCGTACCGTCATCGCCATCGCGCACCGCCTGCACACGGCCCACGACGCCGACCGCATCGCCGTGGTCATCGATGGGCGCATCAGCGAGCTCGGAAATCATCAGGAGCTGGTCGAGTACGACGGCGAGTACGCCGCGCTGTGGCATGCCTGGACGAGTTGAGGCACAGGACCAGCCGTACGACTCAGCGGGGCCGGCCCCACTTGACCAGGTGCACCTTGTGCGCGCGGTCGTGGCGCAGCGAGTACGTCGCGGTCTGCGGTGACCACACGCCGAGATCCGTGATGCCGTTGCCGTTCCAGTCACCGACGACCGGAAGCGAGCCCGGGGCGCCGAACGTCACCGTTCGGCTGGATCCGTCGCCGTTGCGCAGCAGCCACACCCCACTACGCGAGTCGAAGACACCGACGTCGCTGCGCCCGTCACCGTCCCAGTCCCCGGTCACCGGTGTCGAGCCGACCGCCCCGAAGCGGACGCGCACCATGGACCCGTCGGGGAACCGCAGCCGGAACGTGCTTCGTCCCGGGCGGAAGACGCCGACGTCGGTGCGCCCGTCGCCGTCCCAGTCGCCGACGACCGGCCGGTCCCTGTGGCCACCGAATGGGATCGTCGAGACGATCCCACGCGGCTTACGCAGCGAGAACGTCGTCGTCCGCGGATCCCAGAAGCCGAGGTCGGTCACGCCATCGCCGTTCCAGTCGCCGGTGACCGGATCGACGGCCGACGTCCCCAGCGGCATGTCGATCGGGGTCGCGTCCGGAGCTCGCAGCCGGAACTTCGCCGTGGCCGCCCGACGATAGACGCCGAGGTCGGTCCGCTGATCACCGTTCCAGTCACCCACCACGGGGACGTCACCGCAGCCCCGTGACTTGATCTCGGTGTTGTAGACCAGCGCCTTGCCGTGGAAGACGGCAGGTTGGTCGACGCGGTCCAGCCGCTGCTCGTAGTGCAGATGCGGACCGGTCGAGCCGCCGCTGGTCCCGAGCAGCCCGATGACATGCCCCTGGTCGACCCGTTGCCCCTGGACGACCCACTCCTCGTCGAGATGGGCGAACAGCGTCGTCCAGCCGCGCCCGTGGTCCACGATGACGTACTTGCCGTAGGACGTGTTGCCGACATCGGCGACCGTCGTGACGATGCCCGGTGCGGAGGCCAGCACTGGGGCGCGGTAGTCGTCGTCGCGGTTGAAGTCGATGGAGTACCAGCTCGGACTGTGCCCGGCGCGCGTCTCTGCCGACCACCGCTGCCCGCACGGGAACGGCGCCTCGAAGTCCGGAGCTCTCGAGGCCTCCGCCGGCCCGGCCGTCACCAGCATCGCGACCACTGCCGCGACGGCGACAGCGGCGACCATGGCAACACCGTCTCGGCGCGGGCCGAGAGCGGTGCGACGAGAGCTCGTACCGATCCGAATAGTCACTCTGCGTATCCTCTGAAATACGAACGATTCCCTACATCGGCCGAACGGCTGGCACCTGACCGGGTCAATGGCCATACCTCGTAACCTTCGGACATGCGCATCCTGATGGTGGGTGGCACCCAGTTCGTGGGTCGTGCCATCGCTGCGGCGGCCCTCGACGGCGGCCACGACGTTACGCTCCTGCACCGCGGGGTCACCGGCCGGGACCTCTTTCCGGAGGCAGAGCACGTTCTGGCTGACCGCGACCAGGATCTCGGTGCCCTGGCTGGCCGCGGCTTCGACGCCACCGTCGACACCTGCGCCTTCCACCCGCGGCAGGTCCGCTCGTTGGCGGCCGCCCTGGACGGTGGCGGGGGGCACCACCTCTACGTCTCCTCAGTCTCCGCCTACGCCGAGCCCGAGGTCGCAGGCGCTGACGAGTCCGCACCCCTGGCCGAGCTCGACACCGACGACCCGGACGCCCTGCCGATGACCGGCGAGACGTACGGCGGGCTCAAGGTCTGCTGTGAGCGCGCGGCCCTCGAGGCGTACGGAGCCCATGCGCTCACCATCGTGCGGCCGACCTATGTGGTGGGTCCGCACGACCCGACGGGTCGGTTCACATGGTGGGTCGACCGGCTGGCCTGTGGCGGCCGAGTGCTCTGCCCGGGCCCGCCGAGCGCACCGATGCAGCTCATCGACGCCCGTGACCAAGGGACCTGGGTGGAGTCGTTGATCGACACCCGCACTACCGGAGCCTTCCACTGCTGCGCGCAGCCGCCGCCATGGTCGTTTGCCGACATGATCGAGACCATTCGCGACGAGGTCGCCCCGTCGGGCACCGAGCTGGTCTGGGTTGACGCGGCGCAGCTCGTCGATGCGGGCGTCGACGGCGAGTTGCTGCCGCTATGGAGCGAGGGCAGCCCGGAGCAGGCCCTCGCACTGGATCCCTCGGCGGCCATCCGGACCGGCCTGTCAGCCCGGCCGCTAGCCGACACCGTGCGCGACACCTGGTGCTGGCTGCAGGAGGCGGACTGGCGTCGCGACGGCGTCGGGCTCGAACCGGCTCGTGAGGCCGATCTGCTGGCGCGGCTGACCTAGCGGCGAACGGGCCGGATCAGTCCCTCCTGGGCCACCGATGCGACGAGCGCGCCGCGTGCGTCGAAGATCCTGGCCACAGCGAAGCCTCGTCCGCCCTGGGCCGACGGCGAGACCTGGTCGTACAGCAGCCAGTCATCCGCGCGTACCGGCCGATGGAACCACACCGTGTGGTCGAGCGAGGCAGCCTGCAGCGTGGGTGAGCCGATCATGACTCCGTGCGGGATCAGTGACGACCCGAGCAGGGTCAGGTCGCTGGCGTACGTCAGCACGCAGGTATTGAGCACCGGGTCGCCACCGAGCTCCCCGTTCGCTCGGAACCAGAGCCGGGCGGCTGCCGGGTGTTCCTCGGAGACCAGGCCGCCGCCCGGGCGGGTATCGCCGACGTAGCGCACGTCGAGCGCCGACCACTCCTGGCGCCAGCTGTCCGCGGCTCGGCTGCTGATCGTCTCGAGCATCTCGGCGAGGTCCGGGCAGTCCGGCGCCGGCGGGACGTCCGGCATCACGTCCTGGTGTTCGAAGCCGGGTTCATGGCCGTGGAACGATGCGGTGAGGTAGAAGATCACGCGGCCGTGCTGTCGCGCCTCGACTCGGCGAGTGCTGAACGAGCCGCCGTCGCGGATCCGTTCGACGTCGTAGCCGATCGGGACCGCGGTGTCGCCGGCTCTCAGAAAGTACGAGTGCAGCGAGTGGACCCGGCGGATGGGGTCGACAGTCTTGCTGGCGGCGCACAGCGCCTGCGCCGCGACCTGACCGCCGAAGACCCGCTGCAGTGTCGAGTGCGGTGGCTGCGCGCCGCGGAACAGGTCGTCCTCGACCCGTTCCAGCCGAAGGATCGCAACCAGTTCCGCAACGGACGTGGGCACCTCACGATCCTGGCAGAGTGCTGCTGGAAGACCGCCTGCACCGCGACTTTCCCGTCGCGGTCGAGTGGGCTGCCGCAGTGCTTCCCATGGCTGAGGGTCACTTCCAACAGGTTCGAATCCATTGGAAGTGACCCCGTCCCATGTGAACATGGGATAGACACGTCCGAGCAGATGCCCTCAGCCGTGCCTGGATCCCTCGGCCAGAGCCGCGAAATGCGCCGTCACCCGTGTACGGTCACGAGTAACTGGAGTGTCTCGGGGGGCGGCACGATGTGGCACAGATCGGGCGACGGAGAGCTGGCGCGCGGGCGCAGACCTCGCTGGCCGCTCCTGCTCGGGGTCGGGGTCGCGGTCGCTCTCCTCGGCCTCACCGTCGTCCTGCTGAACCGCGACAGCCCTGCTGGTCACCCGTGCCCGGCGATGTCGGAGCGCCCGTGCGTACGCCTCGCGGTTGCGGGCGACACGGGAACCGGTGATGAGCAGCAGCTACGAACGGTGGCTGCCATGCAGCAGGCGCAGGACGGCTTCACCTTCGACGCCCTCCTGCTGCTGGGTGACCTGGTGTACGAGGTCGGGGACCCGGAACGCGTCGACGAGGCCGTCCTCGAGCCCTTCGCCCCTCTGGTCGATGAAGGCGTCAACCTGGTTCCGGTGCTCGGCAACCACGACGTGGTGTCAGACGGTCAGGACGAGATCCTGCGTCTGCTCGGAGAGAGCCACAACTACTACGTCGAGTACGTCGGCAGCCTGCGCATCATCGTGCTCGACTCCAACGAGGTCGACGACGACCAGACGGCGTGGTTGCGGCAGGTCCTGGGTCAGTCACCACCCGGTGTGCGCTGGACCATCGCGGCCATGCACCACCCTGCGTACTCCGCCGGCGAGCACGGCTCGGATCTCGAAGTACGCGAGGCCTGGTCACCGCTGTTCGCCGAGTTCGACGTGCCGCTGGTGCTCGCCGGGCACGATCACGACTACCAGCGATCTGACGAGATCGCCGGTGTGACGTACGTCGTCTCCGGCGGCGGCGCCAAGCTGCGCGCCACCGGCTCCGAGGACTTCACCGCGGTCAGCGAGTCCGTGCTGCACTTCCTCGACGTGGCCGTCTACGACGACCGCCTCGAGGTGCGCGCGATCGGCCAAGACGGCGAGCTGGTGGACCAGTTCACGATTCGCTGACGCCACACCGCAGCCGGCGGCGGTACGGTCACAGGGTGCGAGGTGACCGAGTGGAGATCGTCATCGATGCGGGCGACGACATCCGCACCTACGAGGTGATGGCGACCCGCAACGGCCGCCGGGTGGAGATCAACACCGGGCGCAACATCGTCGAGGTCACCGAAGTGACCCGCGGCGGTACGCCGGTCCGCAAGGCGCGGTTCATGGCGAACCGGATCCTGGCCCTGGTCGAGCATCCGGCGACCGACCGGAACATCGCCCAGGAGGTCGTCGGGCCGCCGAGCCTCGACTCGGTGTGACCGTCGCCGTCAGTCGCGGTCGTCGCGGCGGTCCAGACCCGCGAGGAACTGCTCCACCTGGCGGCCCAGCTCGTCCGCGGACGGCAATGGCCCCCCCTCGGCGAGCAGCGAGTCACCTGCCCCCTGGGTGAACGAGTCGTACTGCTGCTCCAGGCCCGCGAGCACCTCGGCACCGTCCTGGTCGGAGATCTGCTTGTCGATCTCGAGCACCGAGGCGGCAGCCGCGTCCCGCAACGGTTCGACATCGATGTCGAGACCGGTCCGCGCCGTCACCGCCTCGACGAGCGCGACCGCCGCCGCCGGGAACTCCACCTGAGACAGGTAGTGCGGCACGTGTGCGACGTACCCCATCGCGTCGTGCCCCCACTGGCCGAGGCGGAACTCGAGCATCGACTGCGCGCTCGCGGGCACCATCAGCTGGCCCTTCCAGACGTTCGGGCGGTCGATCAGGTCCTTGCGGGTCGCGTGCGCGGTGATCATCGTCGGGCGGGTATGTGGCACCCCCATCGGCACCGCACCCATGCCGACGGTGAGCTCGACACCGAAGCGCTCGACGAGCGCCCGCACCGCCGCCGCGAACTGCTCCCACCCGAAGTCGGGCTCCGGGCCGGCAAGCAACAGGTACGGCAGGCCGCCGCGGTCCTCGAGCAGCCGGACCGTGAGCCGGGGACCTTCGTACCCGCTGTAGTGGTCCTGGTCGAAGACCAGACCGGGACGCCGAGCGCGGTAGTCGTACAGCGCGTCGATGTCGAAGCTCGCGACGACCCTGGCGCCGGTTCCGCCGAGGTGCTCGGCCGCCAGGCGTGGGGCGGACCCCGCGGAGAGGAAGCCGTCCAGGGCGTGGACGAGCACGGGCCGGGTGTCCGACCCGAGCTCAGGGATGTCGTCGACCACGTGGACCAGCGGGTGCGACGGTGGCTGCGGCCCTTGTGCCGCCTCCGACGCTGCCACATCGGCATCCGTACCGGGGCTGCTGTCGTCGCTACGTCGGATGGCCCATCTCATGACGCACCTCCAACGCTGCCCACCCGGCACGCAATCCCGCACCGGCCCGAGCTCAAACGTACAAGGGTCTCAGGCGGGCGTCCGGTCGTGCGTGCGGTCGCCTTCGCGGCCGACGCGGGAGTGCGAGCGGGAGTACGCGAAGTAGACGAGGAAACCGATGACCATCCAGACGGCGAACCGCAGCCAGGTCTCGACCGGCAGGTTGAGCATGAGGTACAGGCATCCGAGCGAGGCCAGAATCGGCACCAGCGGAACCGCTGGTACCCGGAACGGGCGTTCGAGGTCGGGTCGGGTGCGACGCAGGATGATGACCCCTGCGGAGACCACGATGAACGCGAAGAGCGTGCCGATGTTGACCAGCTCGGCCAGCGCCTCCAGCGGGATGAACGCCGCCATCACGGCAACCACCACGCCGACGCCGATCGTGATGCGGTACGGCGTACCGAAACGCGGGTGGACCCGCGACAGCGCCGGCGGCAGCAGGTGGTCACGCGACATCGCGAAGATGATCCGGCTCTGGCCCAGGATCAAGATCATCGTCACGGTCGTCAGACCCGCGAGCGCGCCGATCGTGATCAGCGTGGCGGCCCAGGACTTGTCGACGGCCTTGAAGGCCTCCGCCAGCGGCGCCTCGACGTTCAGCTGGGTGTACTTCTGCATGCCCACGACCACGAGCGAGACCGCCACGTACAAGACCGTGCAGATCGCGAGCGAGCCGATGATCGCGCGCGGCAGGTCCCGCTGCGGTTTGCGGACCTCCTCGGCAGCGGTGGCGACCACGTCGAACCCGATGAATGCGAAGAACACGACAGCGGCGCCGGTGAAGATGCCGATGACGCCGAAGGTCGACGGCGAGATGCCGAAGATCGTCTGGAGGAGCGTCGCTTTGAGCCCCGACTCGGCCTCGCTGGGCTCGGTGGGAGGGATGAACGGTGAGTAGTTGGACGCCTTGATAAAGAACAGGCCGGCGACGATGACGAAGAGCACGACCGCGACCTTGATCGTGACGATCACCATGTTGACACGTGATGACAGCTTGATGCCGGCCACGAGGACCGCCGTCAGCACGAGCACCATCGCTGCCGCAGGCACGTTGACGACCGTCTTCGGTCCACCGTTGATCTCGGCCGGCAGATCGAGGCCCATCGTCTCCAGCAGGCTGGCGAGGTACTGCGACCAGCCCACGGCAACCACGGCCGCCCCCAGCGCCAGCTCGAGCAGGAGGTCCCAGCCGATGATCCAGGCGATCAGCTCACCGAGCGTGGCGAACGAGAAGGTGTACGCGCTGCCGGCCACCGGGACCGTTGAGGCGAGCTCGGCGTAGCTGAGTGCCGCCAGCGCGCAGACGATCCCGGCCGCGACGAACGACAGTGCAACAGCCGGCCCGGCACTTTCCTTGGCGGCCGCCCCGGTCAGGACGAAGATGCCGGTCCCGATGATGACGCCGATCCCGAAGACGGTCAGGTCGAGCGCGGACAGATCCTTCTTCAGCTGGTGCTCGGGTTCCTCGGTGTCCTTGATCGACTGCTCGATCGACTTCGTCCGCAGCAGACTCATACTCATGGCCCCAACCTTTCGGAGGTACCCGTCCCGACTGGCCGCCTGTCCTGTCTCGGCTGATGCTGGACAGTTCGTGATCGCTTGATGTTTTACGCAGTCTCGGCTGATGGTTGTCACCGTCTCGGTTGATCCTTGACACCTTGCTCCGTTTCGTTCTCGGCTGGTGGCTGAGGCGGAAGGAGTGAGCGTGATGCTCCAGGAGATTCCAGT
>JACCZI010000064.1 GCA_013696015.1 Nocardioidaceae bacterium | reverse complement strand
GGCATCGGCGGCTGCCAGGGGGTCGCGCTCAGGCGCCGCACTCCCTACCATCTCCGACCATGACCTGACCCATCGAGCCGGCGAGGTGAACCCAGTGGCTGAGAAAGTATCCCCAGCGCAGCACGCTGCGTACGAACGCATCCACGCGAGCGACGACTTTCGGGAGCTGCGGAGACGCTACCTCCGGTTCGCCTTTCCGATGACCGTTGCCTTCATGGTCTGGTACCTCCTCTATGTCGTCGCGTCCAACTGGGCCGGGGGCTTCATGGACACCAAGGTCATCGGCAACGTCAACGTCGCTCTCGTCTTCGGGCTGCTGCAGTTCGCCTCGACGTTCCTGATCGCCTCGCTGTACGCCCGCCACGCCAACCGCAAGCTCGACCCGCTCGCCGCGCGGCTGCGTGACGACTACAACGAGGTGGAGCGATGAACAACAGCATCGTCCTAGCGGCCGACGACTCGTCGAACCAGGCGCTCACCACGACGCTGTTCGTCGCCGTCGTACTGGTGACCGTCGGCATCACCGTGTGGGCGAGTCGCCAGAACCAGACCGCCACCGACTACTACGCTGGAGGACGCTCGTTCACCGGTCTGCAGAACGGCTTCGCCGTCGCCGGCGACTACATGTCCGCCGCGTCGTTCCTTGGCATCTCCGGTGCCATCGCACTGTCCGGGTACGATGGCTTCCTCTACTCGATCGGCTTCCTTGTCGCGTGGCTGGTGGCCCTGCTGCTGGTCGCCGAGCTGCTCCGCAACTCCGGCCGCTACACGATGGCCGATCAGCTGGCGTACCGGATGCGCCAGCGTCCCGTGCGTACCGCTGCCTCGCTCTCCACGGTCGTGGTGTCGATCTTCTACCTGCTGGCGCAGATGGTCGGAGCCGGCACGTTGGTCGCGTTGTTGCTCGACGTCCAGAGCGAGGCGGTCAAAAACCTGACGATCGTCGCCGTCGGTCTGTTGATGGTCTTCTACGTCACCGTCGGCGGCATGAAGGGCACCACCTGGGTGCAGATCGTCAAGGCCGTCCTCCTGATGGTCGGGACGATCCTCATCACGTTCCTGGTGCTGAAGGACTTCGGTTTCAACATCTCCGAAATGCTCGGGACTGCGGCGACCAACAGCGGCAAGGGGCAGGCGTTCCTCGAGCCAGGGCTGACGTACGGCGCCGACACGACGAGCAAGATTAACTTCCTCTCGCTGGGCATCGCCCTGGTGCTCGGAACGGCCGGTCTGCCCCACATCTTGATCCGCTTCTACACGGTTCCGACCGCCCGCCAGGCACGGACGTCGGTGTTGTGGGCGATCACGCTGATCGGCGCGTTCTACCTGATGACGCTGGTGCTGGGCTTCGGTGCCGCCGCACTGCTGAGCGAGGACTCGTACTCCGAGGTGTCTGCAAGCGGTGGCAACCTGGCCTCCCCGCTGCTGGCCGAAGCCGTCGGTGGTGGTCCGGGCACGACCGGAGGTGCTGTGCTGCTGGCGCTGATCGCCGCGGTCGCCTTCGCCACGATCCTGGCCGTCGTCGCCGGCCTGACGTTGACCTCGGCGTCGTCGGTGGCGCACGACCTCTACGCGAGCGTGTTGAAGCGCGGCGAGGTCAGCGAGAAGGCGGAGGTACGCGTCGCACGAGTGGCCGCCTTTGTGATCGGCGGGATCGCCATCCTGCTGGCGATTCCGGCGAAGTCGCTCAACATCGCGTTCCTTGTGGCGCTGGCCTTTGCGGTCGCGGCATCTGCCAACCTGCCGGCGTTGCTCTACAACCTTTTCTGGCGGCGCTTCAACACCCGCGGAGCGGTCTGGAGCATCTACGCCGGGCTCATCTCGTCAGTGGTGCTGGTCTTCTTCTCACCTGTGGTGTCCGGCAAGGGAGCCGACCCCGAGACCGGCAAGAGCCTGTCGCTGTTCGGGGTCGGCACCGACTTCCACTGGTTCCCGCTCGAGAACCCGGGCATCGTCTCCATCCCACTGGGATTCTTCTTCGGCTGGCTTGGCGCCATGACATCTCGGGATCGCGAGGCCGAGGAGCGCTACGACGAGCTCGAAGTTCGCGCCCTCACCGGTGCCGGTGCTGAGGGGGCCGTGGCCCACTGACAGGCTCGTCCGGGCCGGGAGACGACCGAAGGAAGATGCCGTGACCGATGTGGCCAGTGATGTGCCCAGTGACGACGCCCTGTCCAACCTGCTGCACGAGAACCGACGCTTCGAGCCGCCTCGCGACCTCGCCGCGCAGGCGAACGTCACTGCTGACGAGTACGACACCGCCGCAGCCGATCCGGTGGCGTACTGGGAGCGAGCGGCCGAGCGTCTCGACTGGGGTTCTCGTTGGAGCGAGGTGCTGCAGTGGGAACCGCCGTTCGCGAAGTGGTTCGTCGGCGGCACGCTCAACGCCGCCTACAACTGCGTCGACCGTCACGTCTCAGCCGGGCACGGCGACAAGGTCGCGTACCACTGGATCGGCGAGCCGGAGGGGGACACCCGGACGCTGACGTACGCCGACCTGAAGGACCAGGTGTGCAAGGCGGCTCACGCTCTGACCGAGCTCGGCGTGCAGTCGGGTGACCGGGTGGCGATCTACCTGCCGATGATCCCCGAGACGGTGATAACGATGCTCGCCTGTGCCCGGCTCGGCGCCCCGCACACCGTGGTGTTCGGGGGTTTCTCCGCGGACGCGCTGGCCAGCCGGATCCTCGACTGCCAGGTCACCACCGTGGTCACTGCCGACGGCGGCTACCGGCGGGGCGCTGCGTCAGCGCTGAAGCCAGCGGTCGACGAGGCGCTGACCCGGTGCCCGGACGTCCGCAAGGTGCTGGTCGTACGACGCACCGGGCAGGACGTCGAGTGGACCGACGGTCGCGACGTGTGGTGGCACGACATCGTCGACGGCCAGTCGACCGAGCACGAACCCCAGATGTTCGACGCCGAGCACCCGCTCTACGTCATGTACACCTCGGGCTCGACCGGCAAGCCCAAGGGCATCCTTCACACCACCGGCGGCTACCTGACGCAGTGCGCCTGGACGCACTGGATGGTCTTCGACCTCAAACCGGACACCGATGTGTTCTGGTGCTCCGCCGACATCGGCTGGGTCACCGGCCACTCGTACATCGTCTACGGCCCGTTGGCCAACGGCGCCACGTCGCTGCTCTATGAGGGCACCCCGGACACCCCGCACAAGGGGCGGTGGTGGGAGATCGTGCAGGACCACAACGTCACGGTCTTCTACACCGCGCCCACGGCGATTCGCGCGGCGATGAAGTGGGGCAAGGAGATCCCGGCGAAGTTCGACCTCTCCAGCCTCCGACTGCTCGGATCCGTCGGTGAGCCGATCAACCCCGAGGCGTACATCTGGTACCGGGAGGTCATCGGCGGCGGCCGCTGCCCGGTCGTCGACACCTGGTGGCAGACCGAGACCGGATCGATCATGATCAGCCCGCTGCCCGGTGTCACCGCCGGCAAGCCGGGTTCGGCGATGACCCCGCTTCCCGGAATTGGCGCCGACATCGTGGACGACGCAGGCGAATCTGTGCCGAACGGCCACGGCGGATACCTGGTCCTCACGTCGCCATGGCCGTCGATGCTCCGCACGTTGTGGGGGGACGATGAGCGCTACCAGGAGACGTACTGGTCGCGGTTCCCCGGCCGTTACTTCGCCGGCGACGGTGCCAAACGGGACGACGACGGGGACATCTGGCTGCTCGGCCGCGTCGACGACGTCATGAACGTCTCCGGCCACCGGATCTCGACCACGGAGATCGAGTCGGCCCTGGTGTCACATCCCAAGACCGCAGAGGCGGCTGTTGTCGGGGCGACCGACGACACGACCGGACAGGCGATCGTCGCATTCGTCATCCTGCGAGAAGCGGCTGGCGACGGCGGGCCCGACGTCGTGCAGGAGCTGCGCGACCACGTCGCTCGGGAGATCGGCAAGATCGCCCGACCCCGGCAGATCATGGTCGTCCCCGAGCTGCCGAAGACCCGCTCCGGCAAGATCATGCGCCGCCTGCTGCGTGACGTCGCCGAGAACCGTGACATGGGCGATGTCACGACGCTCACCGACTCGAGCGTGATGGACCAGATCAAGACCGGACTGGCAGAGGGCGGCAAGGCCGACGAGGACTAACCTCCGCTACGTCGAAAACTGCGCGGCGTGCCGCCTGTTGGCCTGCATCGGCACCGCCCACCACAGCATCGAGAAGAACACCAGCGCGACCGGACCGGCGATGCTCGAGGCCACCCGGCCGACCACCACGTCGAAGACGAGCCAGACCACACCCGAGATCGTGACGGCGAGCGCCACTAGCCCCGCACGTGCTGCCCGGTCACCCGCTTCGACCAACCACTCGCGGGCGCCTTGGCGAAACAAGATCCGGTGGTAGCTCACCGGTGCGACGAGAAGGCTGACCGCCAGCACAGCCCCGAGCAGCACCCCCAGGTACGCGTTCCGTTGCACCGTGTCCAGCTCTGGGAACCGTTGCTGGAGGGGCAGCGTCAGCAAGAATCCAGTCAGGATCTGGACTCCGGTCTGGGACACCCGGAGCTCCCGGAGCATCTCGTCCCGTCCCTTCGTCAGCAACCGGAGCCTAGGCGTTCACGTCCGGGCTGGCGTCCAGCCCGCGCCCGGCGTCGTCCGCGTGACGTCATCGCTTGTGTCCGACGCGTCCTCTAGGCTCAGGAACCGGAGGGCCCGCCACCGTCGAGGAGAAGGTATGACCGTCACCGGATCGCACCGCGCAGAGTTGCACCGCAACCAGGAGCCGACCCTGGGGCGGCTCGTCGCCGACGCCAGTCGCGACGTCTCGACGCTCATCCAGGCCGAAATCGCTCTAGCCAAGTCGGAGCTGCGTGTCAGCGCCAGAGCCGGCGGCCTTGGTGCCGCCCTGCTCGCAGCGGCTGGGCTGTTCGGCCTACTGGTACTGATCCTGGGGTCGATCACCGTTGTGTGGTTCTTGATCTGGGCCGGACTGGATCCCTGGTGGGCATACCTGATCGTGACCGCCTTCTACATGATCGTCGCCGCCACCCTAGGGCTGGTCGGGATCCGCAAGCTCAAGCAGGTGCATGCGCCGGCGCGCACGATCGAAACCACGAAAGAGATTCCCCAGGCGTTCAAGCACCGCTGAGCAAGCCTGTCTTAGGTGCAGTCGCCGGTCGAGACTTCCCGAACCGCAGCACGACCGGCACGGGCGTCCGCGGCGACCTGCTCGGCGGTGAGCGCGTAACCGGTGGACACATCGCGGAGCGAGGCAGCGAACACCACCCCGTAGACGTCACCGCGCGGTGAGACCAGCGGCCCACCGGAGTTGCCGGACCGGACCAGGCTGCGGATCGAGAACACCTGCCGGACCACGGTGTTCTCCTCGTAGATGTCGGGGCTGCTCAGTCGCTGCTCGGCACGGATACGAGCCGGCTGCGCGTCGAACGGACCGTTCTCGGGGAAGCCGAGCACCACCGCCGGGTCGGCGGCCCGAGCCGAGGTGTCGAAATCTAGGGCCGGTGTGGACAGCCCGTCTACCGCGAGGACGGCGACATCGAGCTCGGAGTCGTAGAGCACCACGGTGGCGTCGAGACTGCGGTCCGCGACGACGACAACGGGGTCCGACACACCGGCGACCACGTGAGCGTTGGTCATCACCCGGCCAGGTGCATACACGAAACCGGACCCCTCGATGGTGCCTGCGCACTGCACAGACTCGCTGAGCACCTTGACGACGCTCTCGCCCGCAGTCGCGACGTCCGGGCGGCGCAGCACCGCTGCGTTCGGTGGGTCCACGCCAACGATCCGCTCCGGCGCGAACGGTTCGAGATACCGGGGGAACAGCGTGGGGTCAACGATGCGGTTGAACGCGCTGAGCACAGCATCGGCGTTCTTCGGCATAACCGTGTCGATGCGGGCGAGCACTGCCGAGGAGCGAACGGCGTCAGCGATCACCGGCAGCCGGGAGCCGCTGATCGCATAACCCAGTGCCCAGGCGATGCTGAGAACCGCCGCCATGCTCAACACCGCACCCCCGATCGCGTCGAGCGAGCGAGCCGGCCGCCAGGTGATCCGGGCGCGCAGCCTGCCGCCCAAGTAGCTGCCCAGCGCCTGCCCGAGGGAGGCCAGCAGGAGCACGCAGAACAGCGCAGTCAACGACAGACCGACCGACGGGTCGAGGTCGTCGAGGAAGCGCGGAACCGCCACAATGCCGACGGCGCCACCGAGAAGGAGCCCCACAGTCGCTGCGACACCGGAGACCAAGCCGCGCACGTAGCCGGAAAGGCCGTAGCCGAGGGTGGCGATGACGAGGACAACGTCGAGGGCGCTCATCGAAGGGCCTCCGGCAGCGGACGCTCCCGCGCCTTGTCCCACGGTTGCTCCCACCCCGCGTGGGCAAGGAGCCGGGAGACCACACCGGCGGTGAAGCCCCACAACAGCAACCCGTCGCCCACATCGAAGGCCGGACCGAGCCACCCCGACGGGTGCCGTACGGTGAACCGCCGCACCGGGTCGAGCAGCTCGGCAAAGGGAACCCGCAGCACCGAGGCGACCTCGACCGGGTCGACGACGGTGGCCGATGACGGCGTGCGCCACCAGCCGAGCACGGTGGTCACCGCGAAGTTGCTGGGAGGGACCCAGAGGGTCGGGAGCGTGCCGAAGATCTGTACTCCCTCGGGGTCCAGCCCGACCTCCTCCTGAGCCTCGCGCAGCGCCGTGTCACCGGGGCTGGCGTCGCCTGGGTCGCTGGCCCCCCCAGGAAAGGCCACCTGCCCAGGGTGCGAGCGCGATCCGGCGGCGCGTTCGATGAGCAGCAGGTCAGGGCCGTGCGACTGCTCGCCGACGAGCATGAGTACCGCTGAGGGCCGGGCACTCGGGGGCGGCGGGGGTAAAAACTGCGACAGCATCCTCGGCGTGATGGTCGCCGCGGCCGCTCCGAGCGGCCGCAGCCACTCGGGCAGCTCACCCTCGGGCGCCGGGTGGGCCGCGGCGCCTGCGCTCACGCAACCACAGTCGCCGGGCAGGGGTCACCGACCTGCACGGCGCTTTCGCTCGACATTTCACTGGGTCCGGCGGCGGCAGCACAACCGGTCAGGGTCACGAGCCCGAGCAGTCCCGCAGCCAGGGCCAGCGGCACCAGGCTCATGCGCGGCCCTCGGTCTTGAGCAGGGTGCGTGCCGTGGCCTCGTCGGTCGGCCCTTCCCCATACGACGGGCAGTACCGGGCGACGGGGCAAGCGCCGCACGCCGGTCGGCGCGCGTGGCAGCAGCGCCGGCCGTGCCAGATCAGGTGGTGGTTCAGCATCATCCAGTCGCGGCGGGGGAACAGTTGGCCAACGGCCTGCTCGGTCTTGACCGGATCCGTTTCGTCGGTCCACCCGAAGCGGCGGACCAGGCGCCCGAAGTGTGTGTCGACGGTGAGGCCAGGGATGCCGAAGGCATCGCTGAGCACGACGTTCGCGGTCTTGCGACCGACGCCCGGCAGCGTCACGAGGTCGGTGAGGCGGCTCGGCACCCGACCGCCGAAGCGCTCGCACAGGGCAGCGGCGAGCTTCAGCAGCGCGTCCGCCTTGGCGCGGAAGAACCCGGTCGGCTGGATCAGCACCTCGAGCCGCGCCCGGTCAGCGCCGGCGAGCTCGGCCGGGTCAGGGTAGGCCGCGAACAGCGCCGGCGTGACGAGGTTGACCCGTTTGTCCGTCGTCTGCGCGGAGAGCACGGTGGCGACCAGGAGCTCGTACGGAGACCGGAAGTCGAGCTCGCAATGCGCGTCAGGGTAGGTCGCCGCAAGCACTCGATCCACCTTGCGTGCCCGACGTACCAATGAGGTCGGCGGCGCCGCAGCGGCGACGGTCATCGGGGGCACCAGCCCAGCGTACGGGCGAGCCGGCCGTGCCAGACTGTCGAGGAGGACCCGCGGCATGGAGGAACGATGGACAACGACGTGCTTCGCCAGGCGCCGCTCTTCTCCGGTCTCGACGACGAGGCGGCCATGTGGCTGGGGTCGTCGATGTCGCAGACGCGGCTGGCCCGGGGGGAGGCGCTGTTCCGAGAGGGGGACAGCGGAGACCGGTTGTACGTGGTCACCGAGGGGAAGATCAAGCTCGGGCGCACGTCAGCTGACGGACGCGAGAACCTGCTGGCGATCCTCGGTCCGGGTCAGATGTTCGGAGAGCTCTCGTTGTTCGACCCCGGACCGCGGTCCGCGACCGCGACCGCAGTGACCGACGCCACGATTCGGAGCCTGAGCCACAGCGAGCTGTCCCGCTGGCTCGACTCACGTCCCGACGTTGCCCGCGGGCTGCTCAACCAGCTGGCCAGCCGGCTGCGCCGGGCCAACGACGTCGTCGCCGACCTGGTGTTCTCCGACGTCCCCGGCCGCGTGGCCAAAGCGCTGCTCGACCTGTCCCGCCGGTTCGGCCGCAGCGCCGACGACGGCATACACGTACACCATGACCTCACGCAGGAGGAGCTTGCCCAGCTCGTCGGAGCCTCGCGGGAGACCGTCAACAAGGCGCTGTCGGACTTCGTAGCGCGCGGGTGGCTGCGGCTGGAGCCCCGCTCGGTCGTGCTGCTGAACGTCGAGCGGCTGCAGCACCGCGCCCGCTAGGGCTGGACCGTCACAGCCTGGCGGTAGCTCCATGACAGCGACACGCGCGGCGTGTCCGCCATTCGGCTACCCCCAACCGCTGAGGTACGCCAGCTGGGCGGCGACGGACTGCTCGGCGGCGGGCCAGAGCACCAGGTCGACGTCGGCGTACACGCGCTCGACCACCGCGCGCGGTGTGGTCGCGCCGGAGGCGACCGCCTCGCGCACCTGGTCCAGCCGTTCGGCCCGATGCGCGAGATAGCCCTCGATGACCGGCAACGCCGACTCGATGGCCGGGCCATGGCCGGGCCAGATGCGCTCCACCTGCGCGGACTCGGCCAGGTCGCGCAGGCGGCGCAGCGAGTCGAGGTAGGCACCGAGGTGCCCGTCTGGATGCGCGACCACCGTGGTGCCGCGCCCGAGCACCGTGTCGCCGGTGAGCACCGCACGCTCCGCCGCGACGACGAACGACAGCGAGTCTGCGGTGTGGCCCGGCGTCGCGACGACGCGTACCTCCAACCCGTCGACCGCCACGACGTCGCCGTCACCGAGCCCCTCGGACCCGAGCCGGTGCGCCGGGTCGAGGGCTCGCACGGAGCACCCGTGCCGTTCGGCGAAGACTTCGGCACCCGCCGAGTGGTCGGCGTGACCGTGGGTCAACAGGACGACCGCCACCTCACCGGCCGCCGCTGACACCGCGTCGAGGTGTGCCTCGTGCAGTGGCCCGGGATCCACCACGACGGCCCGCGACGCGACGTCGGCGCGCAGCACCCAGGTGTTGGTGCCCTCCAGCGTCATCGGCCCGGGGTTCGGCGCGAGGACACAACGCACCTCGGTCACGGCAGCTCCACCTCGAGGAGCAGCGACTCACCGTCGACGACGAGCCGAGGTTCGACCGGCTCGATCGATCGCCACTCAGCAGCCGCGAGCGCTTCGGCCGCGGTGCCCAGCTGCAGCAGCTGTCGGCAGGTCTCGTACGTCGGGGGCAGCATCACCATGGCCCCCGCGTCGACGGCACCGACCGCGGCAGCGGGCGACGCCCACTGCACCGTCGCGGCCTCCGTCGAGACGTCACGGGTGCGCTGGCCGTCCGGCAGTACGGCCACAAAGAAGCGGGTGTCATAGCGGCGCGGCTCGAACTCCGGCGTGACCCAGCGCGCCCACGCACCCAGCAGGTCGGCGCGTAGCACCAGGCCGCGTCGAGCCATGAGTGCCGACAGCGACAGCGACCGGTCGACCAGTGCGAGCCGGTCGGCCTCCCACCCGACACCGGTCGTGTCGGAAACGACGGTGTCGACGTCGGGACCCGCCAGCAGCACCCCCGACTCCTCGAACGTCTCTCGTACCGCCGCGCACACCAGTGCCCTGGCCTGCCCCTCATCGCACCGCAGGCACAACGCCCAGGTTCGAGCGTCCGGGCCTGCCCACGCGATCTCGGCATCGGCGTCGCGCAGGTCGACGCCGCCCCCGGGAAAGACCGACATGCCGGCGGCGAACGCCATCGTCGACCGCCGCTGCAGCAGGTAGACCTCGAGCGCAGCCGCGCCGTCTCGGAGCAGCACCACCGTGGCGGCGTCGCGAAGCTGCGTCGAGAGCCGCTTCCCGGCGACGTACGCCCGCGCATTGTCGGCCAGCGCGGCCGGCACCGGCACGCGCAGGTGCATCGAGTCAGGCCACCTCGACTGTCATCTCGACCTCGACCGGCGCGTCCAGCGGCAGCACCGAGACGCCGACAGCGCTGCGAGCATGCCGCCCCGCGTCGCCGAACACGGCACCGAGCAACTCGCTGGCGCCGTTGGCGATACCCGGCTGACCCGTGAAGTCCGGGGTGCTCGCCACAAACGCCACCACCTTGACCACACGGGCCACCTGGGAGAGCTCCCCCACCTCTGCCCGCACCGCCGCAATGGCGTTCAGAGCGCACTGCCGGGCGCACTCGACCGCCTCGTCGGCGCTCACCTCGGCGCCCACCTTGCCGGTCGTGATCAGTTCCCCGTCGCGCAGCGGGAGCTGACCGGACGTGAAGACGTAGCGTCCGGTGCGCACAGCCGGTACGTAGACCGCCACCGGCGCAGCCACCTCGGGCACTGCCAACCCGAGGTCGGCAAGCCGCTGCTCCGGTGTCGTCATCAGGCGCCCTTGGGCCGCTTGAGGTAGGCGACGAGGTTCTCCGGGTTGGCACCGGGTATCACGGTCACGAGCTCCCAGCCGTCCTCACCCCACGTGTCGAGGATCTGCTTGGTCACGTGCACCAGCAGCGGCACGGTCGCGTACTCCCACGTCGTCATCTCAGGGACTCTAGCGGCTGGCTACCCTGCCCCAGGTGCGCCGCAACCCCCGCTCCGTCCTCACCCGCTCCGCTGACGGACCCGATGCGGTCGTGCGCTACGGCGAGCACCCCGAGGCGGTCGTCGACCTGCACATCCCACCCGGCACCCGGCCGTCGGCGCCGCTGCTGCTGCTGTTACACGGCGGGTTCTGGCGTCAGGAGTACGACCGACGCCACACCCGGTCCATGGCGGTCGCACTCCGCGACGAAGGATTCGTGGTCGCGACACCGGAATACCGACGTACCGGAGGAGGCGGCGGCTGGCCCGCGACCTTCGACGACGTCGCTGTCGTACGCCGCCGGCTGGCGACCCTGGTGGCCGAAGTCTTCGGAAGCAGGCCGGGCCCGCCCCCGCCGGTTCTCGTCGGCCACTCCGCCGGGGGCCAGCTCGCCTTGTGGTGGGCGCTGACCGTGGCCCCGGACGCGGTGCGCCGCGCGGTGGCCCTCGCCCCTGTCACCGACCTGGTGCGGGCCCACGCCGAGCGCCTCGGGGACGGCGCCGTCACCGCGCTGTTGGGTGGCTCGCCCGAGCAGCACCCCGACCGCTACGCCGCAGTCGACCCGGCCGTCCTGCTGCGAGGGGACGGGCCTCGGCCCCTGATCACGGTCGTCCATGGCTCCGAGGACAGGCAGGTGCCGGTGGCGTACAGCCGGGGCCTGACCGGCGTCACGTACGTCGAGCTGTCCGACATCGAGCACTTCGGCCTGATCGACCCCTTGTCGGCCGCCTGGCCCGCGGTCATTTCGGCGGTGCGCGGCCTCCCTGGGTAGGTTCGATATGTGACCGCAGCCCTCGTCCGTCCTTCCGGGATCCGGCTGCATATCGTGACGGGCAAGGGTGGCACCGGGAAGACAACGGTCGCCGGGGGGCTGGCCATGGCACTGGCGTGTGACGGCAAGCGGGTGCTGCTGTGCGAGGTCGAGGGACGCCAGGGGATCGCACAGCTGTTCGACGTGGCCCCGCTGCCGTACGCGGAGCGCACGGTCGCGGTCGTACCTGGTGGTGGCGAGGTGTGGGCGCTGGCCATCGACGCCGAGGCGGCGCTCCTGGAGTACCTCGAGATGTTCTACCGTCTCGGACGCGCGGGCAAGGCGCTGGATCGCTTCGGCGTCATCGACTTCGCCACGACGATCGCGCCCGGAGTGCGCGACGTGCTGCTCACCGGCAAGGTGTACGAGGCGGCCCGTCGGCGTGGCGGCAAGGACGGCAACCGGGTGTACGACGCCGTCGTGGTCGACGCACCGCCGACCGGACGGATCACCCGGTTCCTGAACGTCAACGCCGAGGTGGCGGGGCTGGCCAAGGTGGGACCGATCCGCAAGCAGGCCGACTCGATCATGACGCTGATGCGTTCGCGGCACACTGCCGTGCACCTGGTGACCGTGCTCGAGGATATGCCGGTTCAGGAGGCGCTCGACGGCATCAAGGCGCTGCGCGACGCCGACCTGCCCGTCGGGCGAGTCATCGTCAACATGGTGCGGCGTTCGCCGCTCGACGGCGCGGCCCGTGGCGCGCTGAGCGACGGCACAATAGACGCGGCAGCAATCGAGGTGGCCCTGCACAAGGCCGGGATCGACGCGAGCCCGTTGCTGGTCGACGGGCTGCTGGCCGAGGGCTACGACCACCTCGAGCGCCTCGCGCTGCAGGAGGAGCAGCGCACCATCCTTTCCGGCGTCGACGTCCCCGTCATCGAGCTGCCGCTAGCGGCCGATGGTGTCGACCTCGGCATGCTCGACGACCTTGCCGGGATCCTGGCCGGGCCAGGTCTGCCATGACAGGTCCGAACCGAACGGGTGCGGCCTCGCGACGGCAGCCCGCCCCGCGGGTGGTGCGGGCTCGCACTGCGGCTCTCGCGGCGGGCCCGCTCGACGTCGACGCGCTGCTCGACGACTCGCAGACCCACATCATCGTCTGCTGCGGCTCGGGCGGGGTCGGCAAGACCACGGCGTCGGCAGCTCTAGCCCTGCGTGCGGCGGAGCGGGGCCGCCGCGTCTGCGTCCTGACGATCGACCCGGCCCGCCGGCTGGCGCAGTCGATGGGGCTTAGCCAGCTCGACAACACGCCGAGACCGGTGGACGGGACCCGCTCGTTGCGTGGGCAGGGCAGCCTCGACGCCATGATGCTGGACATGAAGCGCACGTTCGACGAAGTGGTCGTTGCGCACGCCAGTCCGGCCAAGGCACAGCAGATTTTGACCAACCCGTTCTACCTGGCACTGTCCAGCAGCTTCGCCGGGACGCAGGAGTACATGGCGATGGAAAAGCTGGGCCAGCTGCACGCGGAGTCGGCGGGAAGCGGCCGCTGGGACCTGATCGTCGTCGACACCCCGCCGTCACGGTCGGCCATGGACTTCTTGGACGCTCCCGAGCGCCTCTCGTCGCTGCTCGACGGCCGCTTCATTCGACTCTTACTGACGCCGACGCGTGGCCCCGCCCGGATCTTCTCGTCCGGGTTCGGCGCCATCACGAGCACGATGAGCAAGCTGCTCGGAGCGCAGGTGCTGGCCGACGTGCAGACGTTCGTGGCCGCGTTCGACACCCTCTTCGGCGGTTTCCGGCAGCGGGCCGAGGCCACGTACGAGCGGCTGAAAGCCCGGGGCACTGCCTTCGTGGTCGTGGCGACGCCCGAACCCGACGCCCTGCGCGAGGCGGCGTACTTCGTCGAACGGCTGACGCGGGAGCAGATGCCGTTGGCCGGCCTGGTCGTCAATCGGGTGGATCCGCCTGCGGCGTCGTTGACCGCGGAGGAGGCACTGGCTGGCGCCGGCCGGCTCGACGGTGCCGACCCCGCCCAGGCAGCGGTGGCCGCCCTGCTGCGCCTACACGCCGACCGGATGCGGCTGCAGGACCGCGAGGCTCACCTGCAGCGACGGTTCGCCGCGGCACACCCGTCGGTGCCCTCGATAGCAGTGCCGGCGCTGCCGAGCGACGTCCATGACCTCGACGGGCTGCGGCGGGTCGGTGAGCTGCTCTCCACCGGCGTCTGAGCCCTTCCGCTGCGATGGCAAGAGGATCGCCCCCCCGTTGCGATCCTCTTGCCAGTTCAGACGTGGCCAACCAACGATCGGTTGCTTCCGACCGTATGACTTTGGGTGACGCGCGCAATCGGTCAGCTGGCGGCGACCGCGACGGCGGTGCTGCTCCCGTGTTCGGACTGCGCGGTCTCGAGCAGCCGACGCCAAGAGGTGACGTTCGGTCGCCGGCGCAGCAGCGCCCGGCGCTCCCGCTCGGTCATGCCGCCCCAGACGCCCCACTCGATCTGGTTGTCCAGCGCCTCAGCGAGGCACTCGGTACGCACCGGACACCCACTGCACAGCTGCTTGGCACGGTTCTGCTCGGCGCCCTTGACGAAGAGGGCGTCGGGGCATGAGGCACGGCACGCGGCCGATGCCGTCCAATCTTCGATCCAACTCATGTGTACTGCCTTCCCGAGAAACACAGACTCCGGTCGACCCGGGTCCACCACCTTCGGCACCAGCAACGGCCCGACACCCCAAGGTAGAAGCCGGAACCCAGCCGAGGTAGGACCCTGACAGCTATTTCGGGTAGTCCGTTCGGGTCATGTTTGACGTCGTGATCAACGCACCGTCTCGAGGCGGTTACCCCGCGTGTAGGAAATGCTTCTGGCGGCCCGACCCGTACCCTGGTGAGCATGGCCGCTCGCAACACCGCCGATCGGGGCGCCGTCGGCCGCACCCTGCTGAGCATGGTGGCCATCAGCGCGGTCTGTGGCGTCCTCGTGGCCGGGCTCATGCTCCCCGTCGCCAGCTTCGTCGGCCTCACGACCCGCAACGTCGCCGAGGGATTCGTGGAGCTGCCGCTGGACCTGCTCGAGACGCCGATCCCGCAGCGAACGACGGTGCTCGACATGCAGGGCAAGCCGCTCGCGTTCTTCTACAGCGAGAACCGACAAGACGTCCCGCTGTCACAGATGGCACCGATCATGCGCCGCGCCGTCATCGCCATCGAGGACTCCCGCTTCTACGACCATGGCGCGGTCGACGTCAAGGGAACCCTCCGAGCCTTCATCAACAACCTCGCCGACGGGTCGACGCAAGGTGGCTCCTCGATCACCCAGCAGCTGGTGAAGATGATCCTGCTGGAGCAGGCAGACACCGCGGCGGAGCGCGAGGCGGCGATCGAGCAGAGCTTCGCCCGCAAGTGGCGCGAGCTGCAGTATGCGATGGCGTACGAGCAGAGCCACACCAAGAACGAGATCCTGCGCAACTACCTCAACATCGCCTACTTCGGGGACGGGGCGTACGGCATCGACGCCGCAGCGCACCACTACTTCTCGGTGGACGCCTCCGAGCTCGACGTCCGCCAGTCGGCGCTGCTGGCCGGGCTCGTCAAGAACCCGACGCAGTACGACCCGACGGACTACCCGCAGGAGGCCACGACACGCCGCAACATCGTGCTGGCGCGGATGGCCGAGCTGGGCATCATCGCTGAGTCGCTTGCGACGCGGCTCGCGAAGACCGAGCTCGACCTACAGCAGACCCGCACCAGCAACGGCTGCGTCAGCACGCTCGCGCCGTTCTTCTGCGACTACGTGCGACGCTACCTGCTTGAGGAGGACTACCTCGGCGACACCCGTGACGAGCGTGAGCACAACCTGGAGACCGCAGGGCTGACGATTCGGACCACGATCGACCCCCGGATGCAGCGGGCCAGCGACGCGTCCGTGCGCAGCCATGTGTTCCCGACCGACCAGGCCATCGGCGGACTGGCCCTGATCGAACCAGGCACCGGCGAGGTCCGGGCGCTGTCGCAGTCACGTCCCATGGGGGACCGCAAGAAGCTGGGCGAGACATACCTCAACTACCTGGTGCCGCGCGAGTACGGCGACTCCGGCGGATTCCAGGCGGGGTCGACGTTCAAGGCCTTCGTGCTGGCCAGCGCGCTGAAACAGGGATTCCCGACCAACACCTCGTTCAGCTCGCCGCAGGTGTACCACGTCAACGCCGGTGAGTTCCGGACGTGCGCGGGGCGGTGGCCGGTCCCGGACGACATCGAGAACTCGACCGGCAGCGGCACGTACGACATGTACGCCGGCACCCAGAAGTCGGTCAACACGTACTACATCCAGCTCGAGAAGCTGACGGGTGTCTGCGCCCCCGTGACGCTGGCGCGGGCGATGAGCATCGACGTCCCCGACGCCGACATCGTGCCGTCCTTCACACTCGGCGTCACCAGCGTCAGCCCACTCGAGATGGCGGCCGCGTACGCCACGTTCGCCGCCCGGGGCCGATACTGCGCTCCCCACCCGGTGACCGAGATCCTCAACGCCGACGGTGAGTCCATCGCCACCGTCGACGACGGCTGCAAACGACTCTTCAGGCCGGCAGTCGCGGACGCGGTCAACGACATCCTGCGCGGCGTCCAGGAACCGCCCGACGGCTTCGGGTATCTCAACGAGCTCGACCTCGAGATCCCGTCCGCTGCCAAGACGGGCACGATCAGCGAGAACCGGGCAGTCTGGTACATGGGCTACACGCCAGAGCTCGTGACCGCCGCGATGATCGCCGGCGCCAACAGCCAGGGGCATCCGATCACGCTCAAGGGCGCCTCGATTGCCGGGAACATCATCAGCGAGGATGCCGCCTTCGGCTCCACCCTGGCCGGCCCGATGTGGTTCGGTGCGATGCGGGTCATCCAGAACTACCTGCCCGATGTCGACTTCCACCGGGTTAACAGGAGCGCGCTGGGTGGCGCCGAACGTTCCGTACCGGTCGTCGCCGGCAAGAGCGTGGCACGGGCGAGCGAGATCCTGCGCAAGGCCGGGTTCGAACCTACGGTTTCCTCCGGCGTCAGCTCCAGCTACCCGGCCGGCACCGTGGTATACACCTCCCCGGCCGCTGGGTCGCAGCTGCTGAAGGGCTCGACAGTGTCGGTCTTCCCCTCGACCGGGTACGTCCCGCCGCCGCCTCCGACAACACCACCACCGTCGCCCAACCCACCACCGTCGCCCAACCCACCACCGTCGCCC
>JACCZI010000103.1 GCA_013696015.1 Nocardioidaceae bacterium | reverse complement strand
CCGGTGACGGTGCCCTCACCGTCGCCTCCGGCGGCAAGCGCGACGCCGCCTCCGGCGGCTGCCACGCCGGCTGCGACGGCGGCTGCCCCAATGATCAGCTTGACGTTCATGGGTGTTCCTCCTACCTGGTTGCCTACCTGGCTTGCTCTGCGCCGGTGTATCGGCATCACGCACATCCTCGGCCAGGAGGGCTGAAGCCAGCCTGAACGCAACGACCTCGCCTGCAGTGTGGTCCGGCTACTCAGCCGATCTTCAGCCCGCGTTCAGGTTCGGCGTGCCACCGTGGAGCGGTGAGGATCCTGGTCGTCGAGGACGACAAGAACGTCGCGCGAGCCGTCCGACGCGGCCTGGAGTCGGAGGGTTTCGCCGTCGACGTGGCCTTTGACGGGGCCGAGGGGTTGTGGCTCGCTTCGGAGAGTGCGTACGACGCGATCGTGCTGGACATCATGTTGCCCGGCATCGACGGTTACACGGTGTGCGCCCGCCTCCGTGAGGCCGACAACTGGGCGCCGATCCTGATGCTCACCGCCCGGGACGGAGAACGCGACGAGGCGGCAGCACTCGACACGGGCGCCGACGACTTCTTGGCCAAGCCCTTCTCGTACGTCGTGCTGGTGGCGCGGCTGCGTGCCTTGCTACGACGTGGTGGGCACGAGCGACCGGTGGTGTTGCGGGCGGGTGACCTGGCCCTTGATCCGGCGGCCCATCGGGTATCGCGGGGTGACGACGAGATCGCTCTCACCCCGCGACAGTTCTCGTTGCTGGAGTTCCTGATGCGCCGCACCGGTGAGGTGCTGTCCAAGAGTGAGATCCTCGGCCACGTCTGGGACTTCGCCTTCGAGGGCGACCCCAACATCGTCGAGGTCTACGTCCGCCAGCTGCGGCAGCGCATCGACGAGCCGTTCGGGCGCCGGTCGCTGCAGACCGTACGCCTGGTCGGGTACCGGCTCGATCCGGACGGCGGCTGACGATGCGACCAGGAATGCATCAGGCGAGCCGGGTCCTGCCAAAGTCGGTGCGGGCCCGGACGACGCTGATCGCCGCCGTGGTCGTGGCCTTGGCGTTGCTGGGAGCGGCTGCCGCGCTGCTCGCCACCCTCGAGCATGCCTTGGTACGAAGCGGCGACGCATCCGCGCGGACCCGGGCCGGTGATCTGACCCAGCTGGCCCAAGCCGGTGCGTTGCCGCCGTCGTTGCCGGTGCCACGCGAGGAGGAGTTCGCCCTGGTGACAGGCGCGGACGGCGCCGTCGTCGCGGAGAGCCCAGGTCGGTCCCCCTTCCAGCAGCTGAACGACATCCAGCCCACCGGACCTGACCCGCAGGTGTGGAACGTCCGCGAGGTGCTCGAGCCGTACGGCAATGAGCGCGAGGACTACCGGGTGTGGGCGCAGCGCGCCGAGACGCCGCAGGGCGAGTTCACCGTGTACGTCGGCTACAGCCTGGAGTCGGTCGCGGAGACCATGAGAACCATCCGCCGGGCGCTGTCGATCGGGCTTCCGGCGTTGTTGCTGGTGCTCGGGGTGGTCATCTGGATCCTGGTCGGTCGGGCTCTCCGGCCGGTCGAGGCGATCCGCTCGGAGGTCGCTGACATCTCCGCGGGTGCTCTGGACCGCCGGGTCCCGGTCCCTGCGACCCACGACGAGATCGCCCGGCTCGCGTCGACGATGAACGCCATGCTCGACCGGCTCCAGACCGCGAGCGAGCTGCAACGGCGTTTCGTGGCGGATGCTTCCCACGAGCTGCAGAGCCCGCTGGCCTCGTTCCGGACGCAGCTGGAGGTCGCCAACGCGCATCCCGAGACCACCGAGTGGGATTCGATGGCCGATGCGCTGCTCGCCGACAGCCAGCGGATGGAGCGGCTGGTGCGCGGGTTGCTGTTCCTGGCGCGCAGCGATGAAGGCGCCGAACCGCCGGCCCCCGCCCCGGTCGACCTCGACGACATCGTGCTCGAGGAGAGCCGTCGACTTCGACCGACGGCACGGGTGCGGCTGCACACAGAGTCGGTGTCCGCGGCGCCTGTGATGGGGAACCGCGACGAGCTCATCGGCCTGGTCCGCAACCTGCTGGAGAACGCCGTCCGGCATGCCGCCACGACCGTCACGGTCGAGCTCGGCCAGGTCAACGGGTGCACCCGGCTGGTCGTCCGAGACGACGGCCCCGGTGTGCCACCTGGTGAGCGAGAGCGGATCTTCGAGCGGTTCGTCCGACTGGACGCGGGTCGCAGCCGCGAGCTGGGTGGTGCCGGTCTCGGCCTGGCCATCGCCCGCGAGATCGCCCGTCGGCACCACGGGAGTATCGAGCTGGCGGACAACCGGGAAGGCGCCAGCTTCGTCGTGGAACTGCCGACGCAGCGGCAACCTACGCTAGCGTAGGTAGTCTCTGGAAGGATCGGTTCATGACAACGACTCAGGTTGACCAGACCTCTTTGCTGCTCGAGCTGGAGCAGGTGGTCGAGCAAAACCTTGAGCGGCACCTGAACGCTGCCAAGGAGTGGTTCCCGCACGAGTACGTGCCCTGGAGCGATGGGCGGACCTTCGACGGGGTCCTCGGCGGTGAGCCCTGGCGGCTCGAGGACTCCCAGGTCAGTGACGTCGCGCGTTCCGCGCTGGTGATCAACCTGTTGACCGAGGACAACCTGCCGAGCTACCACCACGAGATCGCCGTGCTCTTCGGCCGAGACGCGGCCTGGGGTGAGTGGGTGCACCGCTGGACCGCCGAGGAGGGCCGGCACGGCGCCGCGATCCGCGACTACCTGCTGGTGACGCGCGCGGTCGACCCGATCGCACTCGAGCGGGCGCGTATGGACCACATGGCCGCCGGTTTCGCGTCCAATCACCACGCCGACCTGCTCGAGTCACTGGCGTACGTCTCCTTCCAGGAGCTCGCCACCCGGGTGTCGCACCGCAACACCGGAAAGATCACCGAGGATCCGGACTGTGACCGGCTGCTGGCGAAGATCGCCGCGGACGAGAACCTGCACATGATCTTCTACCGCAACCTGCTGAGTGCGGCTCTGGAGCTCGCCCCTGACCAGTCCATGCGGGCCATCACCGACGTCGTGACGTCGTTCGAGATGCCCGGCGCGGGCATCGCCGGCTTCCAGCGCAAGGCGGTCGAGATGGCCGTCGCCGGCGTCTACGACCTGCGTCAGCACCGTGACGAGGTCGTGCTGCCGGTGCTGCGCTACTGGAAGGTCTTCGACCTCGAGGGCCTCGGTGAACAGGGCGAAACCGCCCGCACCGAGCTGGCCGCCTTCGTCGATGAGCTCGACACCTCCGCGAGCCGGTTCGAGGGCAAGCGCGACGCGCTCAAGGCCCGGCTGGCGGCCCGTTCGACCTGACCTTGTGGTGCCGCGGGAGCCGCACCCACTGCGTCTCGCCGTCCACGATCACGTCCGTCGGGTGCATCCCCACCCGTTCCGCGACGACGCGTGAAGGCGTGTTGTCGGGATGGACGTGCGCAACGAGGTGGTGTACCTGACGAGCCGCCAGCCACTGCGCGACCGCGGCCGCGGACTCGACAGCGAGACCGCGGCGCTGGTGTGCCACACCGACCACCCAGGCGAGCTCGGCTCGAGGTCCTTCGGGCCACGGCGTGATGGTCGCCTGCACGTAGCCCGCCGCGCAGCCGTCGACGCGGATCACCCAGTTCAGCCAGGTCTGCACCCCATCCGCGGAGCACCCCCCTGCCTTGATGTCGAAGCGGCCGCGAAGCTCCTCTAAGGTCGCCGGCCGGCCTCCGATGTAGGTGTGCAGCGTCGTGTCGTCCAGGACGGTCACGAGCTCGTCGGCGTGGCTCACGCGCAGCGGTTCCAGCCGGAGCCGCTCGGCGTCGATCGGCTCGGCACGCAGGTGCGAGGGGCCCGCGGGCGCGTCCATCCCACGATGATGACAGTCGTGTACGCAGCCGGACCTCGCATCCGCGTCGGCATCTCGGGATGGCGCTACCCGCCGTGGCGTGGTGTGTTCTACCCGCCGGGCCTGCCGCAGCGACAGGAGCTGACGTACGCGGCACAACGGCTGAGCTCGATCGAGATCAACGGCTCGTTCTACTCGCTGCAACGGCCGACCAGCTTCCGGCAGTGGCGCACCCAGACACCGGACGACTTCGTCTTTGCCGTCAAGGGTGGCCGGTTCATCACCCACATGAAGAAGCTGGCCGGGGTCGAGACTGCGTTGGCCAACTTCTTCGCCTCAGGGCTGCTGGCGCTGGGACCCAAGCTGGGTCCGCTGCTGTGGCAGCTGCCCCCGATGCTCGGGTACGACGCGGCGCGGTTGGGTGCGTTCTTCGACCTGCTTCCGCGCACGACCGGCCAGGCGGCTCTGCTCGCCGCCTCACACGACGCCAAGGTGCCTGGCGACCGGGCACTCACCAGCGCCGAGCTCGAGATGCCACTGCGCCACGCCTTGGAGGTGCGCCACGCGAGTTTCGCGACGACCCAGGCAGTCGACCTGCTGCGCCGCCACGACATCGGGCTGGTGGTCGCGGACAGCGCGGGCAAGTGGCCGTTGCTGGAGGACGTGACGTCCGACTTCGTCTATGTGCGCCTGCACGGCGCCGACGAGCTCTACGTCAGTGGGTACTCCCCGGAGGCACTCGATCGCTGGGCCGCACAGGCATTGCGCTGGCGTGACGCCGGGCTCGACGTCGTCGTCTACTTCGACAACGACGCCAAGGTGCACGCGCCGTACGACGCGCTCGCGCTGGCCGAACGTGTCCGCGCCGCGCTCTGATGCCCACGGCCGTACCCCCTGGTTGGGGCGTCATGCTGGCATGCTCGTCGAGTGCGGCCCCAGCGGACAGCGAAGCCCCGGCGCTCGGTGCGCCTGTGGACCCGGGTCTCCGCCCCTCTGGTCGAGGCGATCAAGGAGCCGATCACCTTGGCGGTGCTGGACGAGGTGACAGACGTGCTGCGCTCGGGCCACTACACCCGAAACGTGGCACTGGCGCTCGCGGAGAACCAGCCGTACCTGCGTGCCATGGTGCTGGAGAAGATCAAGCACGACCGGACGGTCGGCCGGTTCTCCGCACTGCCGTTCCACGATGCGCTGGTCAAGGCCGCGACCGATACGACCTTGCGGGTGCTGCTGGAGATCATGGTCGATCCGCGCATGGACGAGCTGGTGGCTGACATCCTGCGCGAGAACGTCGAGCAGATCAGCGCGGACGTCCGGGCAAAGGGCGTGACGGGCGCCGTGCGCGACGTCGGGACCGAGCACTGAGGGACGGGTGCGGTCGCCGCAACCCTGGCCACGTGGCGAGGACAGGTCTACGGTGACGACTCGGACCGACGAGAGACGACGACGAGGGCGCCGCGCATGCACGAGCTCGCGATCACGCAGAGCATCGTCGACGCTGTCAGCGACCACACCGCAGGGGCCTCCGTGCGAGCTGTGCACGTGCGGGTCGGACGGCAGTCGGGCGTCGTGGCTGACTCCATGCGGTTCTGCTTCGACCTGGTGACCGACGGGACCGCCTTGCACGGTGCCCGGCTCGACATCGAGGAGCCGGAGGGGCAGGCCCACTGCCGCGACTGCGGGGCGGACTTCACCCTGCCCGACCTGGTCCTGCTGTGTGACTGCGGCAGCGCTGACGTGCAGGTGCTGTCCGGGAGGGAGCTGTCGGTGACAGCGGTGGAGGTGGCCTGATGTGCCTGACCTGTGGCTGCTCCGACGCGGACTCCGTGCGGATCACCAATGTCAACCACCGTACGCGCGACCACGGGCACGACCACAGCCATGGGCATGACCACGGGCACGCGGCCGGGCCTGCGCACGCCGACGACACCGCCACCCGACTGGTGACGATCGAGCAGGACCTGTTGGCCAAGAACGACGACCTCGCGGCGTACAACCGCGGCTGGCTGGCCGAACGAGACATGGCCGCGCTCAACCTCATGAGCTCGCCGGGTGCTGGCAAGACGTCGCTGCTCGAGCGCACGATCCGCGAGGCCCCTGCAGGCCGGACCCTATGCGTGATCGAAGGCGACCAGGAGACGCTGTTCGACGCCGACCGCATCCGTGCGACGGGTGCCCCCGTCGTGCAGATCAACACCGGCGCCGGCTGCCACCTCGACGCGGACATGCTGCACCGTGGGCTGGTCGCGCTGGACCCACCCGAGGGCTCGCTGTTGTTCGTGGAGAACGTCGGCAACCTGGTGTGCCCGGCGTTGTTCGACCTCGGTGAGGCGGCGAAGGTGGTGATCATCTCGGTGACCGAGGGCGACGACAAGCCGTTGAAGTATCCGCACATGTTCGCCGCGGCGGATCTCGTCATCATCAACAAGATGGACCTGCTGCCCTACGTCGACTTCGACGTGGAACGCTGCGCCGCCGATGCCCGCAGTCTGCGCCCGGGCGTGACCGTGCTCTCGTTGTCGGTCCGGACGGGGGAGGGCATCGACGCCTGGTTCGTGTGGCTCGACGCTGTCTGAGCGCCACACCTCAGAAATCGCAACGTACGGTGGGCGCATGCTGACACTCATGAGGAACCTCTTCGCCGGTGCGGCAGCCGGCGCCGCTGGGACGACCGCACTCAACGCGATCACCTATCTCGACATGGCAGTGCGAGGACGCGGCTCGAGCGGCACGCCGGAGCAGACCGTCGATAAGCTCGCCGACGCGGTGGGCGTCGACATCCCCGGTGACGAGGAGACCCGCGGCAACCGGCTCACGGGACTCGGTGCACTCAGCGGGATCGTCACCGGTGTCAGCATGGGAGCCGTGCTGGGTGCGCTGCGCAGCGTCGGGTTGAAGCCGGGGCCGCTCACGGGCTCGGTCCTGGCGGGCGGCATTGCCATGGCCGGCGCCAACGTCCCGATGGCCCGGCTGGGCATCAGCGACCCCACCGCGTGGAGCGCCCAGGACTGGGCCGCCGATGCCGTACCGCACCTGGCTTACGGCCTCGTCACGTACGCGACGCTGCGGGCCGCAACCGCGGACTAGCGCTGTCGATTTCTGGGCGTTTCGGATGCAGGTCGCCGCCCGGTATGCGCCGCTCTACACCATGTCATGGGCCACCTCAATAGGCCGTTCACTGTCAGGTTATGGCCAGGTCAGCGCCGGTACGGACACGGGCCGACGAACCCTTGACACCTCGCAACCGCCCGTGTAGACCCTGACCTATGTCGTGCAAGTGGGCCGACCGCCGGCTCAGCGACACAGGGGTGCAGAGCCGCCCCGGAGAGCGTGGCACTGATGCCGACCGCTGCCGCCCAGAAGGCTGAAGAGACGCTCATCCACGTGCTGTGGATCAATGCCGGCCTCAGCTGCGACGGCGACTCCGTTGCCCTCACCGCGGCCACCCAGCCCAGCATCGAGGAGATCGCGCTCGGCGCACTGCCCGGGCTGCCACAGATCGCCGTCCACTGGCCGCTCATCGACTTCGAGTGCGGGCCGAAAGGCGGTGCCGACGACTTCCTGGAGTGGTTCTTCAAGGCCGACCGGGGTGAGCTCGAGCCGTTCGTCCTCGTGGTCGAGGGCTCCATCCCCAACGAGAAGATCAAAGAGGAGGGCTACTGGTGCGGCTTCGGCAACAACCCCGCGACGGGACAGCCGATGACGACCAGCGAGTGGCTCGACCGGCTCGCACCCAAGGCCACCGCGATCGTGGCGGCCGGGACGTGCGCCACGTACGGCGGCATCCACGCCATGGCCGGCAACCCCACCGGGGCGATGGGCCTGGCCGACTACCTCGGCTGGGGCTGGAAGTCCAAGGCGGGCATCCCGATCGTGAACGTCCCCGGCTGTCCGATCCAGCCCGACAACCTGTCGGAGACGTTGACGTACATGCTCTACATGGCCACCGACCAGGCACCGATGATCCCGCTCGACGAGATGCTGAGGCCCACCTGGCTGTTCGGCCAGACCGTGCACGAGGGGTGCGACCGCGCCGGCTACTACGAGCAGGGTGACTTCGCGACCGAGTACGGCTCACCGAAGTGCATCGTCAAGCTCGGCTGCTGGGGCCCCGTCGTCAAGTGCAACGTGCCCAAGCGTGGCTGGATGAACGGCATGGGGGGGTGTCCCAACGTCGGCGGGATCTGCATCGGCTGCACGATGCCGGGCTTCCCGGACAAGTTCATGCCGTTCATGGACGAGCCGCCGGGCGGCAAGCTGTCCACGACCTCCATCGGGGCCTATGGCGCCGCCATCCGCAAGCTGCGCACGATCACCACGAGGACGGTGGACAAGGAGCCCAAGTGGCGCCACTCCGGCCGTCAGCTCACCAGCGGTGCCACCCGTACCTGGTAACACACTCACCCACCGGGGGGCAGGCGTACCGCCCCTTGGCCCGTCCCTTCAGAGAGGCGACGCGATGACGTCGACGATCCCCAGCCCGACCCAGCGCAAAGACAGCGGCAACCTCGTCGAGATGGCGTGGGATCCCATCACCCGAATCGTCGGCAGCCTCGGCATCTACACCAAGATCGACTTCAAG
>JACCZI010000066.1 GCA_013696015.1 Nocardioidaceae bacterium | reverse complement strand
GACGCCAGATGCGCGGCATCGAGCTCGCTCACACCCACGTCGCTGTCACCGGACGCCAGGTGCACCAGCGCCCTGCCCTCGGGGTCGTACACCGCGCTGCCCCCGCTGAAGTCGGATCCACCGCACCGGCCGGTGAGCCCGGCCACCGCGACGTACATGCCGTTGTCGAGGGCACGCGCCGCGTAGTAGACGTCGCGGCGGTGCTCGCTGCCCACGACGTAGGCCGCCGGCACCAGATAGCCGAGGGCGCCGTCGTCGGCGGCGGCGCGGGCGTGCTCCGGGAAGCACCCGTCGTAGCAGACCGCCAGCCCCAGCGGCCAGCCGTCGACCATCAGGGTGGCGCCGCGCCCGCCGCTGGAGAACAGCTCGGCCTCGCTCCCCCACAGATGTTGCTTGTCGTACGCGTGCGCCACGACGCCGTCGGCGACCGTAAGCAGCGCGATCGTGCGGCGCCCTGCCAGCTCGGCGCTGGCACCGACCACGACGACCACGCCGCTGCTGACCTCGCGCAGCGGGTCGAGGCGTACGTCAGCGAGATCGGTGATGTCACAGCCGCTCGGGTCCGCCGCCAACGCGGCCATGTCGTAGCCCGGCAGGAACAGCTCCGGGAGCACCACGACCCTGGCGTCCCGGTCAGCGGCGCACCGTACCAGCTGGGCGGCCGTTCGGGCGTTGGTCGCCACGTCGCCCGCCACCGCCACCGCCTGCGCCACCGCCACCCGCAGCGGCGCCGGCGTCGGCGGGTCGGTCACTGCACCACGACCTCGACCCGCTGGAACTCCTTCAGGTCGGTGTAGCCGGTGGTCGCCATCGCCCGGCGCAGGGCGCCGATCAGGTTCATCGTGCCGTCGGCCACCCGGGAGGGTCCGAAGAGGATCTCTGACAGCGACCCGGAGGTGCCGACCTCGACGCGTTCCCCGCGCGGTAGGTCGGGGTGCCACGCCTCCGCACCCCAGTGGAAGCCACGGCCCGGCGCCTCCTCCGCTCGGGCGACCGGAGACCCGATCATCAGCGCGTCGGCGCCGCAGGCGAAGGCCTTGGCGACGTCGCCGCTGGATCCCACGGAGCCGTCAGCGATCACGTGGACGTAGCGGCCGCCGGACTCGTCGAGATAGTCGCGACGCGCCGCAGCCACATCCGCGACAGCGGTCGCCATCGGCACCGCGACACCGAGCACCGTACGCGTGGTGTGGGCGGCGCCACCACCGAAGCCGACCAGGACGCCGGCCGCGCCGGTCCGCATCAGGTGCAGCGCGGCCTGGTGGGTGGCGCAGCCGCCGACGATCACCGGCACGTCGAGCTCGTAGATGAACTCCTTGAGGTTCAACGGCTCGCTCTGACCTGACACGTGCTCGGCTGAGACGGTGGTGCCGCGGATCACGAACAGGTCGACGCCGGCGTCGACGACGTTGCGGGCGAACTGCCGGGTCCGCTGCGGCGAGAGCGCACCGGCCACGGTGACGCCTGCTGCCCGCATCTGACGCAGTCGCTCGGTGATGAGCTCGGCCCGGATCGGCTCCGTGTAGATGTGCTGCAGCCGCCGCGTCGCCTCCGATCCGCGCAGGTGCGCAACCTCCTCGAGCAACGGTTGCGGGTCCTCGTACCGGGTCCAGAGCCCCTCGAGGTCGAGCACCCCCAGGCCGCCGTGCTTCCCCAGCGCGATGGCCGTGTCGGGAGACATCACCGAGTCCATCGGAGCGGCTACGACCGGGATCTCGAAGCGGTACGAGTCGATCTGCCAGGCGACCGACACGTCCTCGGGGTCACGGGTACGCCGGCTGGGGACGATCGCGATGTCGTCGAAGGCGTACGCACGCCGCCCTCGCTTGGCTCGGCCGATGTCGATGTCCATCGTGGTACCTCAGCTCGAGGCGTAGTTGGGCGCTTCGACGGTCATCTGGATGTCGTGCGGGTGGCTCTCCTTCAAGCCCGCCGACGTGATGCGGACGAAGCGACCCCGCTCCTTGAGCTCGGCGACCGTGGCGGTCCCGCAGTAGAACATCGACTGACGTAGCCCACCGACGAGCTGGTGGGCGACCGCGGCCACCGGACCCCGGTACGCCACCTGGCCCTCGATGCCTTCGGGCACCAGGTGGTCGTCAGTGGTCACGTCGTTCTGGAGGTAGCGGTCCTTGGCGTACGAGCGCCGCTGCCCTCGGGACCGTTGCGCACCGAGGGACCCCATGCCGCGGTACGACTTGAACTGCTTGCCGTTGATGAAGACGAGATCCCCTGGGCTCTCGTCGCAGCCGGCAAGCAGCGAGCCCAGCATGACGCTGTCTGCGCCGGCCGCGAGCGCCTTGGCGATGTCACCGGAGTACTGCAGGCCACCGTCGGCGATCACAGGGATGCCGGCCGGCTGGCATGCCAGTGCGGTCTCGTGGATCGCTGTCACCTGCGGCACGCCGACCCCGGCCACGACGCGGGTGGTGCAGATGGAGCCGGGACCAACACCCACCTTGACGCCGTCGGCACCTGCGTCGACGAGAGCCTGCGCGGCCTCGCGGGTGGCGACGTTGCCACCCACGATGTCGACGCCACGGGCGCTCGGATCGGCTTTGATCCGCGCGATCATGTCGAGCACGGCCCGGGAGTGGGCGTGTGCCATGTCGACCACGATCATGTCGACCCCCGCCTCGACCAACAGCATCGCGCGCTTCCAGGAGTCGTCGAAGATCCCGACCGCCGCTGCCACGCGCAGCCGGCCGTCGGCGTCCTTGGTGGCACCGGGGAACTGCTCGCGCTTGACGAAGTCCTTGAGCGTGATCAGCCCCTGCAGCACGCCACGGACGTCAATCAGCGGGAGCTTCTCGATCTTGTGCCGCTGCAGCAGCTGCATCGCCTCGTCGGGCCGGATGCCGACGTTTCCGGTGACCAGCGGCATGGGCGTCATGACGTCACGTACCGGGCGTGCGGGCTCGGTCTCGAAGCGCATGTCGCGGTTGGTCACGATGCCCAGGAGCACACCGCTCTCATCGACGACGGGCACACCGGAGATCCGGTAGTGCGCGCACATCCGCTCGGCATCGGCGATCGTGGCGTCAGGCCCGATTGTGACCGGCTGCGCAACCATCCCGGCCTCGGAACGCTTGACCAGGTCGGCTTGTTGGGCCTGCTCCTCCATGGCCAGGTTGCGGTGCAGCACGCCCAGCCCGCCCTGGCGTGCCATTGCGATCGCCATTCTGGCCTCGGTGACGGTGTCCATGGCGCTGGAAAGAAGGGGGACCCCAACGGAGATGTTGCGCGAGACGCGACTGGAGGTGTCGACCTCGCTCGGAACCACGTCGGACTTACCCGGCAGCAACAGCACATCGTCGAACGTGAGCCCCAGCGCCGCGAACTTGTCCGGCACTCCGGCAGGCGTCTGCTCCATGCACAGCGATCCTACCGGCCTGGAACGGTCGCACCGCCTAGCCGGCGGGATCAGCGAACCGTGTCAGGCGCGATCGTGTCCACATCTGCCACACCCGGTTGAACAACTCCACCGCGACGCTGCGCTCCGTTGCCGGGGTGCAGGGTGATGTTCGGTTCGGTTCGTTGGTCTGTCACGACGTCAGCCTCGCCATCGATGAGTGGGTGGCCCTGTTCGCGGATCTGCCGTTGCAGGCGTACGACACCGCGCCTGGAGGCGGGAGCGGTGGCGCATCAGCGCCGTACGGAACATGTCGACGGTGACCGCAAACACCGAGGAGGGGCGGATCTCCGAAAGCGAGAGGTCGACCGAGCGCAACCGCCTAATCAGCCCGCGCTGAGGTGATCTGCGATGCGGCGCACCTGCGGTAGGCGTAGCCCCGGCGCCGGTCGGCGGTCGTCTGAAGGCGTGCCGAGCGGCTGCCCCTATCCCATGTTCACATGGGAAAGACGCACTCCCAATTGGGTCGAGCCCATTGGGAGTGCCCATAAGCCATTGGGAGTTGGCCCGCCGCCGGTCGACACCCGGCCGGATCCCGAGTGGGCTATCTGTGCTCCACCCCCGAAGGGCCGATGCGCTTACGGGTTGGGAAAACCCGCCACGCCACTGCATCCGCGGCGTACTGTTTCGCCATGCCGTCTCGGGGTGCGCGGCGCTGAAAGCAGCGAAGGGACATTGAGTGAGCACCGGTGGTCGACTGCCGAACCTCGTGGTTGCTGGAGTACCCAAGGCAGGCACCGGATCCTTGTTCGCGTACCTGACGCAGCATCCCGACATCTGTGGCGGCGACCAGAAAGAAGTGGGCTACCTCAATTACTACGATCCCACCCGCCACACCAGCGAGCCGCCGCCGCTCGAGACCTCCATGGGGCACTTCGAGAGCTGCCGTGACCAGCGCTACGTCGTGGATGCGACCCCCACGTACTCCTATGGGGGGGCGCCGGTGATCGATGCGATACGCCAGCACCTGCAGCAGCCGAAGATCATCATCTCGCTACGCAACCCGGTGGAACGCCTGTGGTCGGCGTTCACCTACCAACGCACGCTGGGCAACCTCAACGATCTGCCGCAGTTCGAGGAGTACCTGCGCGTGTGTGAGCTGCGCGAGCGAGAGGCTGCACCACTGGTTCCTCATGATCATCTGCATGGCTTACGCATCGGCTTCTACGACAGGTACATCGGACTGTGGCTGGATGCTTTCGGTGACGATCTGAAGGTCATCTTCGCCGAAGACCTGGCCCGACACCCCTCCACGGTCCTCGGGGACATCTTCGGCTGGCTGGGTCTCGACGCCGACGTAGCACCGGACATGGACCTGGGCCGCCGGAACACCACGAAGCATGCGCGCAGCACACGGGTGGCCAAGCTCGTCTACTCAGCGAAGCGCTCGGCCGACAAGTTCAACCTGCTGCCCACCGGCGTACGCGGCCCACTCCGTCGCGCCTATTGGCGGATCAACGCCGGAGCCCCGGGCGAACGCCTTGATCCGGAGATGCGACGGTACGTCGAGAACATCTACAAGGACTCGAATGCGGCCACGGCGCAAGCTCTGTCCGGCCACGGCTACGACGATCTGCCGGGCTGGCTGACCGCGGCCGTGCAGCGGCCGAGCTGATCGAGCGAGTCCCGCGCCAGTTCAGGATGCAGGACGGCTGGGTACCGCGGGCCGGTCCAACGGCCGTAGCGTGACCTGTCGTCCATGCCTGTCACACCGGAGGGGCCTGTTCGATGACCCACGTGCATGCCTACGAGTCGCAGTTGTCCTGGAGGGGGTCGACCAGTGTCGGTTACGAGTCGTACGAACGCACTCATCACGTCGTTGTGCCACCTGCCGAGAGTGAGCTCCTACTGAGCAGCGACCCGGCGTTCCATGGCGACGCGCAGCTGCTGAACCCCGAGCAGTTACTTCTCGCGTCAGCCAGCTCATGCCAGTTGCTGGGGTTCCTCGCGCTGGCCGCACGATCGCGGATCGACGTGCTCGCCTACCACGACGCCGCCGATGCGGTCATGCCCGAAGTGCAGACCGCGATGCGGATCACGAGAATCACGCTGAAGCCTCACATCGTTGTCGCCGCCGGCACTGACCTGGACCGCGTTCGTCGGCTGGTCGGACGAGCACATGACGGTTGCTTCATCGCCAACACCCTCAATGCCGAGATCGTCATCGAGCCGACCATCGAGCAGCACGCAGCATGAAGGATCTCGCGATTGCCTTGGACGACCGCCCCGGCGCGCTGGCCGACATGGGCGCCGCGCTCGGTCGCGCCGGAGTGAGCGTGGAAGGCGGCGGAGCCTTTGTCGTGGCGGGGGTTGGAATCGCGCACTTCCTGTTCGAGGACGGCGGCAAGGCACGACGTGCCCTCGAAGACGCCGGCATCCGGGTCCTGGTCGAGCGTGAGGTGCTCGTCCAACGGCTCAGGCAGGACGTCCCGGGTCAGCTCGGGGAGCTCTCGCGCCTGATGGCCGAGGCCGGCGTCAACATCGAAGTCATGTACAGCGACCACGCCAACCAGTTGATCTTGGTTGTTGACGATGTCGAGCGAGGGCGGTCGGTGAGCGAGGCGTGGCCGGATCCCCCCTGAGCCGCCGAGTGACGTCTCCGCAAGAAACGCCGGCGCGTCGCGCAGGACCGTCACTTTCACCCACCCACACCGGCACCTGGTGGTGCCGATGCGACCAGCAGGTGATAGGCGTTCGAGTCGCTGCCGACTCGGCGGTGCTCGTCGACGTCCAGAGTGCAACGACGCAGAGCCCCGATGACGTCACCCACGGGCCGTATCCGGAACCCGTGGGCGGTGAAGGGCATCCGCGACATAGCGACTGGGTCGCCCAGCCCAACGACCAGCCGGCCACCCGGCTTGAGAATCCTGGCGCACTCGCTGAGCGCCTCAGTCAGGTCGTTGATGAAATAGAGCGTGTTCAACGTGATGGCTCCGTCGATGCTCGATGTCGGCAGCGGCAACCGCTCGATCGGGGCCAGGTGCAGCGCGAGCCGGCCGGTGCCGATCGAGTGGCGGTACCGGCGTGTGGCAGCGGCAAGCATGGTCGTGGAGATGTCTACTCCGTGCACCTGCCCGGTCGTACCAACTCGGCGCAGCAGGAGCGCGAGGCCGAGGCCTCCGCCGAACCCGAGGTCGGCGAGGACGGCATCTCGGGGCACGGAGAGCGCAGCCACGGCTGCACCGATTGCGCTCCGGTTACCGCGGTTGAGCATCCGCCCCACGACACGGCCGGGCAGGCCCCTGGGGTGGCCGAGCTGCGAGGCCATCGCCGTCAGTGCCCAGCCGCGCGGATCCATGCCCGGAAGGCTAAGACCTCTGTCAGACGTGCTGCATCCACAGATTCGGCTCGACATGGATGCCGCGGTCGTCTTCGTACGAGATCTCGAGCACGTCGAGGGCTTCAGGGATGACGTACGTGCCGGATTGCGGCAGCGCCATGCCGGTCCACTCCTGCCACTGCGAGACGCTCCCCACGATGACCATGGAGCGCTCGGCGACTGCGAGAACTGTGGCACCTAGACGCTGATGTGTCCGGATCCACGGATCGATGTGTAGACCGTCCGCACGCAACCAGGTGGCGAAATCGGCCATCGAGGTCAACGGGTAATGAGCCTTGAGCGCCGGCCGAACCGGCGCAATGACTCGGGTCAGACCGGCCGCCTCCGCCCGCCGGCGCAACTCGATGAGCACCTCGCCGGCAAGGCCGGCGTGCCTGCGATCCGCACTCACGGCGATGGCCATGATGCTGAGGCAGTCGACGTCTGCAGACCGCTCGTGGGCTTCGACGGATCGGACCATGGACCCGTCGTAGCCGTCAGGGAGGCCGCCGATCGAGCCATCCCAGTGCAGCGGCACGCCCCAACCTCCGGCGCTGACCCGGCCGTCGTCGAGCAGCAGCACGTCAAACCTCTCGAAGTAGCGCCCGACCCGCTCGATGTACTCATTCGTGACCGGGTCATGAAAGATGAACTCGGGCCAGCTGGTGCGAAACGACGCCGCCGCCTCATCGTCGAGATCCGGGCGGTCCGCGGTGGTCACGAACTCCTTGGTGCTCACGCTGTCACGGTTCGAGAGCGCCGACGCGCAACCAGTCATTGTCATCGATCTCGAGAGCGCCGACGGCTGCGGCCGCCTGCGCGTCGGCCACCCGCATGATGGGCGCAAGGTATTCGTCCACGTCTCACCGTCTCACGGTCGACGCAGCGCGTTAGACGTGCATGATGCACCCGTGCCCGAGTTCGAGCTGTCGACGAATCTGGTACGGGCGGTGCAGGACCACGATGATGTCGGGTCAGCGCGGCACACCTGGATGGCTGCCCTGCCGCTCATCGTCGCCGACCTGGCGCGACGGTGGTCGCTCGACCTCGGCCGACCCTTCCAGCCCGGTGGTGTCGCATCCTGGGTGGCACCTGCGCGCAAAGCGGCTGGCAACCACCTCGTGCTGAAGGTCGGCTGGCGCCATGACGAGGCGTTGCACGAAGCCGACGGGCTGCTGGCGTGGGATGGCGACGGAGCGACCCGGCTCTACGACGCACTGACGGTCGGTGAGACGAACGCCCTCCTGCTCGAGGCCTGCGAGCCCGGCACCGCCCTGTCAGGAGCTGTGCCCCCGGCGCAGCAGGACGCGATCGTCGCTGGGCTGCTGCGCCGGCTGTGGATCGAGCCGCAGCCCGGCCACCCGTTCCGCACCCTGGCAAGCATGTGCGCCTGGTGGGCCGACGAGTTCGAGGAGAAGTACGGCGCCGCCGGTTCCCGATTGCCGCAGCTGGACCCCGGTATGGCGAGGGTCGGCATGGAGCTGTTCCGCAGCCTGCCCGGCACGGCCGAACGTGCCGTTTTGTTGTGCACCGACCTGCATCCGGAGAACGTCCTGGCGGCTAGCCGCGAGCCCTGGTTGGTCATCGACCCGAAGCCGTATGTCGGAGACCCGACGTACGACCCCCTTCAGCACATGCTCAACTTCCCCGACCGCGTCGTCGCAGAACCGTACGGCTTCGCGCAGCGCATGGCCGATCTTCTCGACCTGGACCGTGAGCGCCTCCAGCACTGGCTTTTCGCTCGCTGCGTACAGGAGTCCGTAGACCAGCCTCACCTGCGCAGTGTGGCGGTTGAGCTCGCGCCCTGACGGGTAGTCACCGTTCGTTTGTGCGCCTCCCCATGCCAGCGCGGGCGGCCCGACCGGAGTCGGACCACCCGCGCCAGATCGTGCAGTCGTACGTCAGTGACCGTGCCCGTGGCCGTGGCCACCTGCCTCGGGCTGCTCCTCCTCCGGCTTCTCGACCACCAATGTCTCGGTGGTGAGCAGCATGCCGGCGATCGAAGCGGCGTTGGTCAGGGCAGCTCGGGTGACCTTGACCGGGTCCAGGACACCTTGGGCAACCAGGTCGCCGTACTCGCCAGTGGCGGCGTTGAAGCCCTCTCCGACCTTGCCGTCGCGGACCTTCGCGACGACGACGTAGCCCGACTCGCCACCGTTCTCGGCGATCCAGCGCAGCGGCTCGTCCAGTGCGCGACGGACCACCCGTACGCCGACGGCCTCGTCGCCGGACATGCCCAGGTCGTCGCTGAGCGCCGACGCGGCGTGCACGAGGGCCGAGCCGCCGCCGGCGACGATGCCCTCCTCGATCGCGGCGCGCGTGGCGGAGACCGCGTCCTCGATACGGTGCTTCTTCTCTTTGAGCTCCACCTCGGTCGCGGCACCGACCTGGATCACGCAGACACCGCCAGCGAGCTTGGCCAGCCGCTCCTGCAACTTTTCCTTGTCCCAGTCGGAGTCGCTGTTGTCGATCTCGGTCTTGATCTGCGAGACCCGTGCGTTGACGTCGCTCAGGTCACCGCCGCCGTCGATGATCGTGGTGTCGTCCTTGGTGATCACCACCCGCCGAGCCGAGCCCAGCACGTCGAGCCCGACCTGGTCGAGCTTGAGGCCAATCTCGGGTGAGACGACCTGGCCACCTGTCAGGGTGGCGACATCCTGCAGCATGGCCTTGCGCCGGTCACCGAAGGCAGGTGCCTTGACGGCGGCCGAGGTGAAGGTGCCGCGGATCTTGTTGACGACAAGGGTGGACAGCGCCTCCCCGTCGACATCCTCGGCGATCACGAACAGCGGCTTGCCCCCCTGGACAACTTTCTCCAGCAGCGGCAAGAGGTCGGTGACCGCGGAGATTTTGCCCTGGTGGATCAGGATGTACGGCTCGTCGAGCACCGCTTCCATGCGCTCGGTGTCGGTCACCATGTAGGGCGAGATGTATCCCTTGTCGAACTGCATGCCCTCGGTGAACTCGAGGTCGGTGCCCAGTGTGTTGGACTCCTCGACCGTGATGACACCGTCCTTGCCAACCTTGTCGAAGGCTTCGGCGATCAGGTCGCCGATGCGGTCGTCGCGAGCCGAGATCGTCGCGACATGCGCCATGTCCTGCTTGTCGTCGACGTCGCGAGCAGCCTTGCTCAGCTCGTCAGAGACCGTTTGTACGGCGGCGTCGATGCCACGCTTGAGACCCATCGGGCTCCCACCGGCAGCGACCGCGCGCAGTCCCTCGTGCACCATCGCCTGCGCCAACACTGTCGCGGTGGTCGTTCCGTCACCGGCGACGTCGTTGGTCTTGGTGGCGACCTCCTTGGCGAGCTGAGCGCCCAGGTCCTCGAACGGGTCGTCCAGCTCGATCTCACGGGCAACGGTGACGCCGTCGTTCGTGATCGTCGGGACTCCCCACTTCTTGTCCAGGACGACGTTGCGACCCCGGGGGCCGAGCGTCACCTTGACGGTGTCGGCGAGGGCGTTCACGCCACGCTCGAGCGCGCGGCGGGCCTCCTCGTCGAACTGCAGAATCTTCGGCATTGTGCGTCCCTTTCATGACCGCGCCCCGGCGCCCACGTGGGCCACCGGGGCGAAGTCGAATGAGCGTTGCGTTGCGGGCTTACTTGTCGACGACGGCGAGGACGTCGCGTGCCGAGAGGATGAGGTACTCCTCGCCGGAGTACTTGACCTCCGTGCCGCCGTACTTGCTGAAAATGATGGTGTCGCCGACGCTGATGTCGAGCGGCACCCGGTTGCCGCTGTCGTCGATGCGACCGGGGCCCACCGACAGGACTTCGCCCTCCTGGGGCTTCTCCTTGGCGGTGTCTGGGATGACCAGACCCGACGCGGTGGTCTCTTCGGCCTCCAGCGTCCTGACGACGATGCGGTCCTCGAGCGGCTTGATGGTGACCGACACTTGTCGACCTCCCCTTTCACGCGGTTGAGCGCAGTGAGTATGTGCACGGTGGGGCGACATCGCGTACGCCGTCGCGGGGGTCGCACACTGGTCGCCGTTGGCAGACTCGAAGCGAGAGTGCCAACCCCGAATCTACGCAGTGTCTAGCACTCGGTCAACTCGAGTGCCAAGAATTGGGGGGTATGGGTCAGCAGCCGCGCCGAACGACGCCGTCGACGTCGACCGGAAGCCGACCGGGCGCGGTCCGCTCGGCCATCAGGACCTCGACCAGAGCCCGCATGGCTGCGGGTGTCTGACCGAACAACGCGATCTTTGCGATGCCTGCCGTGCTCGGCCCTAGGGCGTACGGCGCGTCGGTGCTCACCACGATGTCGGCCACCCCGGGCGGGTCCAGGTAACCCACGAAGTGCACGGTCGTGCCGGGGTCGACGGTGAGACCTGCCTGCCGTGCCGCGTCGGTGAACAGCGCCACCGCGACCGCGTCCCCGGACGGTGCCACCGCGTCACCGACCAGCCGGGCGCCGCACGGCCCGCTGGCCTGCGTGACCGCGGCCCGCGAAACGGCCAGTGAGTCCTCGCTGTGGACGCCGGGAGCGGAGAGCCGGTCAGGCATGTCCTGCTGGTGCAGCAACAGCGCGATCATCCGCTGGGCGGCCTGTTCGAGCCGCTGCCGCGGCAGCCGGCCCTGGTGAACCGCCGAGACGATGGCGCCGATCGTGCCGGGGATGTCGGTCGGCATCAGCAGCACGTCGTCTCCGGCCAGCAGCGAAAGCACTGCTGCCTCGCCCGCGCCGTACGTGTTGACGACCGCGGCCATGTTCAGCGCGTCGGTGACCACGACGCCGCGGAAGCCGAGGCGGTGCCGCAACAGCCCGGTGACGACCCGGTGCGAGAGCGACGATGGTAGGCCAGCATCCAGGGCTTCGACGTCGATGTGGCCGACCATCACGGCGGGTGCCCCGGCGTCGATGCTGCGCTGGAACGGCACGAGGTCGCGTCGTTTCAACGTCGACAGCGGCGCGGGCTGCACGGCCAACACCTCGTGGCTGTCCTGCGGGACGCTGCCGTGGCCGGGAAAGTGCTTGATGACCGGCACGATCCCGGCCTGCCGGTAGCCGCGGACCGACGCCGCCACCGACCGCCCTACCAGCGTCGGGTCACTTCCGGCCGAGCGGCTCCCGATCGTGGGGTCGCTCGGCCCGGTGGTGACGTCGGCCACGGGTGCGTACACGACAGTGAAGCCGGCACCACGCAGCTCCTCACCGCTGGCCCGCGCCGCCATCGTCGTGACGCTCCGGTCACGAGCTGCCCCGTGGCTCATGTAGGTCGGGAACGCCGTCATCGGAGCGCCCAGCCGCGCCACGATCCCGCCCTCCTGGTCGACGCTGAGCCACAGCGGGTACGGCCGGTCGTTGGCGTGCTGCAGCTGCGCCATCGCCCGCGCCGCGTGCTCGACCGTGGGGGCGTTCTCCGACATCACGATCACGCCACCCAGGTGATACTGCTCGACCAGACCGACCGGCGCGGCCGTGCCGGCGTACGTCGCCACGATCACCTGACCGGCGAGCTCTCGTACGCCCAGACCCGCGACCATGTCGCGGGCACGCTCGAGCTGAGCGGATGTCGGGCCCCAAGAGGCGTGTCCGGGAGGCGACGGGATGGGCGTCGGACCCGGTGTTGTGCGGGCGCTTGCGGTAGGCGTTGCCGTCGGGGCTGCACCTGGCGTAGCCGCCACGGTGGTGCCGGTCGAAGACGTGGTCGCCGACCGTGAGCTGGCGTCGCCGGTGCACGCGGCAGTTAGAAGTGCCGCACACACCAGCGTCGCTCCGAGCGGTTTCCATCGCGTGGTCATCACGTGGTCATCGCGCCAAAGCGTGACGTACGCCGCCAGAAGCCGCCGACAAGCAGATGTTCGGCACTACGCGAGTATGGCCCGGTGTCAGCCACGCTGGTCGAGCGCAGC
>JACCZI010000065.1 GCA_013696015.1 Nocardioidaceae bacterium | reverse complement strand
GCGGTGTAGAAGGCGGCGTAGACGAAAGCGAGCACTCGCGCCCCGACGGCCACGATGCCGTCGACGCCGGCCCAGACCCCACGGAGCAACACCCAGACGTTGATCGCAAGCAAGGGAAAGAGCGGGAGCATCACGACGTGCAGATCTCGCCACCAATCGGCGGACTCAGACGTCAGGTGCGCCGGGTGGGTCGCCCCGGCGATCGCGAGGGCGAGCGGACCGGTGACCAGTACGGCGACGTGACGCCAGCCCAGCACGGGTGAGGTGAGCGGGTGGTCGTTGCTGCGGCGTCAGGGGGCACGGAGGTCACTGTCTCAGCCTTTCGCACGACCGCCTGAGGAGTCGGCCCGACCGGTGCCGGGTGCCGCGGTCAAGGAGCATGATCTCGCCGGCCGAGCAGGCTGACCAGCACCCCGGCCACGGCACCACCGGCGGTCCCCAAGGTCTCGTCACCCAACGTGTCCTCGTACGCGGTGCTGAGCTCGCTGCTCTGGCGGATGAACGTGTACCACTCGCCGAGCTCCCACAGGATCGCCAATGCGGCCCCGGCACCGGTGACCGTCACAGCGAGCGCCCATCGTGGGGCCATTCGGGCGTGACGCATCAGCAGTCCCAAGCCGCTGCACAACAGCAACCAGTTGGTGAAGTGGTTCAGGTCGTCCCACCAGGCGACGCTGCGGTAGAGGTCGAGGGTGTTGCCGGTGACGTCGATGCAGAACGGCGCCATGATCAGCGCAAACGCCGTCCACGGCAGCGGCGACGAGCCGTGACGTGTCCGGCCGGCGATCGCCCAGGCCACCGGCGCGATGAGCATCAGCACCGGGTACGCCAACAGCCGGGCGCCGAACGCCTTTCCCTCGGCCTGCGGGAGGTCTGGCACGAACGTCAACACCACCAGCTGCGCCAGGGTCAACGCGAGGATCGCACCGCAGGCCGCGAAGCCGGACCGGTCGAGACGGGCGTCAGGTGAAAGGTCGGCTGGCATCCCCCTAGTCTGCTGCACTTATGAGCTGCGCTCAGGGAGCCGTCATCTTCGACCTCGCGTTCCGCATCGTGGCGCAGTACCGGCCGTTCGAGCTCGTGGCGCCGCGCTTCGTGCAGCTCGACCAGGTGCCCGACGCTCGCGTCACGTCCCTGCGCGCGACATCCGAGAGCCCCCCAGCACCGTTTGCCGCGGTCGAGCTCGATGTGACAGCGCTCGACGCCGGTGGTGTCGCCGCCGGGCTCGCCACAGCGGACGGCTCCCACGTCGTCGCCGGCTACGACCCGGTGCGCTCTCGGGCCACGGTCGAGGTCCGGCGCGACGGACGCAGCTTCGTCGTCGCCCGGCGTCGCGCCCGACTCAACGCACCGTTCCGCTTCGCGTTCGTGCTGTGCGAGAACCAGGTCACCGCACTGGCAGACACCGGCGACGGATGGCATCCGCTGGTCACCAGCCGAAAGGCTGTGGCCCACCTGGTGGACCTGCGCGAGCCGGACGCGCTGGCTGAGCACGGCTTCTGCTTCGGCACCCGACGACCACGCGGTGAGGTGGGCGTGGAACGGGTCAGGGCAGGCAGCTTCGGGATGGTCGGCGTCCGCGACCCGCACCTCGTGCAGCACCCTGACGGCTCCCCGTATATCAAGAGCGGCAAGCTGTACCTCACCCTCACCTGCGCCGGGCTGGGGGCATTCCCGCAGGCGCACTGGGGCGTCTTCACCCTCGACCTGCACGATCTCACCCGCCTCGAGCAGGTCGCTCAGCTGTACGCGGTGCGCGACGGGCTGGTGCTCGGCGACCACGCGGGACAGGTGGTCGTCGACGAGGAAGCGGGACGGTTCGACGTCGTCAACACTGCCTGGGGCGACTTCGACGGCGATGGTGTCCACGTCCGCCATGCCAGCACGACTGACAATGTGCTCTCGGGGGTTCACCGGCTCGAGACCCGGCGGCTCGCGCTCCCGACCCCGGTGAGCGCCTGGGATCCGGCGCTGACCTGCATCGACGACCGCTGGTACGTAGGGTTCGCCGAGAGCCCGTCCCAGACCCCGTTCGACATGCATCCCGCACTCGCGGTCGGCGTCCCTGGTGGTGACTACGGCACCGCTCTGCGCAAGGTGGGGGCGGATGAGTCGGTGCACCAGTGCGAGGGCGCGGTTCTGCAGCGGATCGAGGGGCAGTGGTATCTGCTGGCCAGCGACGGCCACCTCCGCGAGTACCGCGTTTACGACCTTTCGATGCGCCTGGTGGGCCGGCTCGATGCGCCGTACCTGAGCAACATCCCGCACCCCCAGGTCGTAAACCTTCCGTCCGGCGAGATGCTGCTGATCACGTTCGACGGCAGCCCGTACGGCGAACGTGCCCTCGGGTACGGCACCCATGGTGACCTGGTGGTCATGTCCACCCGGTCAGCGTCGGCGGTCGAGCAGACGATCGCGCACCCGATCTAGCACCGCCGCGTTCACGCCGTGCGCCTCCAGGTAGCCGGCCGCGCCGCCCCACCTGTGGTGCAGGTGCTCCAGGGTCTTTGCCATCGTCTGTGGGCTGGTCCGGTTGAGGGGATGATCGTGGTCGGTCAGATCCAGCAGCTCCTCGCTGCGGGAGTAGTCGTCACAGATGACGTCGCCACGAACCCCGACCAGATCGAGAAGCAGCGCGATCAGCAGGCCGGTGCGGTCTTTACCGGACGCGCAGTGCACGATGACCGGGCCTTCGGCTGCTTCGGCGATGGCGCGCATGATGGCGGCGACCTGGGAGCCGTTTCGTTCGACACTGCCCACGTACCGGTCGGCGAGGGTATGTTCGGTCTCCGCGACCCGCTCGATGTCGCGAGCCGGGTCGACGAACGGAATGACCCGGTACGCCGGGTCGTCGCCGAGCGGATGGTCGGCGGCCGCGGTCTCGAAGTCCGAGCGCAGGTCGAGCACGAGCCCGGGATGCAACCCCCGGACGGTCTGCAACCCGCCGGCGTCGAGCTGGTCGAGGGAGTCCGTGCGGAGCAGCACCCCGGAGGCCATGACCCGGCCGTCACCGGTCGGCAACCCTCCAACGTCACGAGCGTTTGCGCAGCCCGACCAGTCCAGCAGCTCCCCACGTACCGTCACGGCGTCAGCCTAGGCGGGCCAGCTCGTGAGCCGTACGCCTCGTTCCGCCAGCTCGGCAGGCAGCACGCCGGGGTCTCGGACCGGCGCCCGCGGCAGCGTGGGCGCGTCGGAGAGCAGCGCCTGCACCGTCTCTCGCGCATCCCGCTTGTTGGTCCCGATGATCCCAGTGGGCCCCCGCTTGATCCACCCCGCGACGTATTCACCGGGGACGACCTGGCCGTCGCGCAGCACCCGGCCGTCGATGTTGGGCACCACGCCACGCTCGGAGTCAAAGGGCAGACCGGGCAACGGCAAGCCCCGGTAGCCGACCGACGCGAGCACCATCTGCGCCTCGACGGTCGTGGTCTCGCCGGTGCCGGTCAGGACACCGTCCGGCTCGAGTCGGGTGCGCTCCAGGTCGAGGCCCGCGACGGCTGCGGTGCCCACCACCTTGAGCGGCTGCCACCAGAACCGCACGTGGATCCGCCGGGGCCGACCCTGTGGCGACCGCTCGGCCCACTCGCGCAGCACGTCGAGGTTGCGACGGGCCACCGGTGCGGCCTCACCGGTGTCGGGCTCCCCGCCCTTCAGCTCGTCAGGATCGACGATCACGTCGGCGTTGGCCACCTCGCCAAGCTCTCGCAGCTCCTTGGTCGTGAACCTCGCCTGCAGGGGTCCTCGCCGCCCGATCAGGTGGACGTCCTCCACCGCATTCGCGGCCAGCACCCGGCGGACGTGATCGGGGAGGTCGACCTCGCGCAGCTCGGCGTCGGACTTGGCCAGCATGCGGGCGACGTCCAGGGCGACGTTTCCGACACCGACCACGGCGACACTGCGCGCCGCCAAGGTGAACGCGTCGATCGGCGCGTCAGGATGCCCGCAGTACCACGCGACGAAGTCGCTGGCGGCGAAGCTGCCCGGCAGATCGTCACCTGGGACACCGAGGCGGCGTCCGACCGCGGAGCCGTAGGCGAAGATCACCGCGTCGTAGTGCCGATGCAGCTCGGTCAATGTGAGGGCGGTGCCCACGCCGACACCACCGAGGAACCGGACCGCCGGATCCTCCACGACCTGCTGCAGCGACGCGGCGATGGACTTGATCTTGGGATGGTCCGGCGCAACGCCGTAGCGCACCAGCCCGAACGGCTGCTCGAGCCGATCGAGCACGTCGATCATGGTGTCGGGGTTACGCGCCAGCGCCTCTGCGGCGTAGATCCCGGCCGGTCCCGAACCCACCACCGCGATCCTGAGCACACCCCTACTCTCTCACCGCGGCTGCTGGCGGTCGGGCCGGGCGGGCATGCCTAGAGCAGCGCTGGATCGTCACCGAAGACCGGATGCCGGCTCGAGACCTTGCGGGCCGAGCTCAGGTGTCCGCCGAGGAACCCACCTACCGAAACCGCCACACCGCCGGCCATGGCGAGCAACGCGCCAGCCCGGTGACCACCGCGGAGCCGGGCGGCCAGGGACCAGCCGTACAGACCGACGCCCACCGCGTTGGTCATAGCGTGGACGGACCCGACCCGTCGTTCGGCGCCGCTCGTGGCACCCCACTCCGCAATACCGGTCACGATGGTGGGCCCCGCCGCGGCCAGGCCGAGCGCGAGCAGTCCCTGCGCCGCCGGCCGGGCCCGCTCACCCCCCGCCAGGTCGAGCGCGCTGGTGCACAGCCAGGCTCCGATCGGCACGTCGGTCAGCGGGGGGTGCACCGCGTGGCCCAATGAGGTGCCGCGCAGCAGGTCGCGGCGTCGCGGGGACGACAGCAGGGCTCGGGCAGTCGGCTCGTACAGCCGATTCAACGCGTCGAGGGAGGTGGTGGCCTCGAGGCGGCGCATGAGCGCCACGAGCAGGGGCAGGGTGGTCGAGTCGTCCGAGGTTCTGGTGTCCGCCGCGGTCATCGCTGGCTCCTCTGCGTTGCGGTTGGTCCGTTGGGCTGTACCCGACGACAGCGCCCTCACGCCCGTCACCCGGTACGGGCGTCGAGAGTCCGCCTGTCGTAAGGTCGAACGCATGAGCGACCGACCTCTCGATGACGCGACCAAGCCGACCGAACAATGGGCCACCGGCGACGAGCCGATGACGGGCCCCCAACGCAGCTACTTGCAGACGCTGGCGCGTGAGGCCGGCGAAGACGTGCCGGAGGACCTGACCAAAGCACAGGCCTCGGAGATGATCGACCGGCTGCAACACAAGTCGCCCAGGGTGGACGGCTGAGTGGACGGTTCAGTGGACCGCTGAGCCGGACGCTGTCACCGAGAACGAACCAGCCGGTGCAACGCGTCGCGAGCCCGCTCGGCCTGCCAGGGCGACAGGCCGGGGTCGAGCGCCAGCCCGCGTCGCAGGTGCGACTCCGCGGCCTGGGAGCGCCCCAGCGACTCCTCGATCAGGCCGCGATGGATCCAGAAGGTCGCAACCGGGGTGTCGAGCCGGGTCGCACGGACGGCCAGCCGAAGTGCGGCTGCGTCCTTGCCGTTGACATGGAGCGCCCAGCCGAGTGCGTCGGCGACGTGGACGCTGTTTCGGCGCGACCACTCCGCCCGTGCCGTACGCAAGGCCGCGGCAGCAGAGCCGTGATCGGCCTCGTACAGCGCCGTCTCCAGGTCCGTGCGTACGCCGTTGCTGCGCAGCAACGTCTCGGTCGCCTCCAGCAGCGAGAACTGCTGTGCCGCCAGGTCCGGATGGCCCGTTGCGATCTGCAGCTCGCCGAGCTCGATGAGGTACTCGGGCAGGGGGAGCCGCGAGGTGACGTCCTCCCAGGCGACCTCAGCTGACGTCAGGTCTCCGCGGGCAACCGCAAGCCTTGCTCGGCTTGCCAGCGCGGGAACGTACTCCGGAGACTGACGCAGGGCTTCGCGCAGGAGGTCCTGCGCTGAGCGGAGGTGGCCGCTGAGGCGCTCAAGGTCGGCCAGCAACGTGAGTAGGTACGCACGGTCAGCCGATGAGCTTGTACCCTCCAGCGCTCGCCGCAGCAGCTGCTCGGCGCGGCCGAGGTGGCCGCGCAGCTCCGCGGCGTAGGAGTACCTCGCGAACACCGGGACGCCGGGCTGCCGGCGGTCGGCCTGGGCGAGCGCCGTGAGCTGGGCCCGGTAGCGGCCCAGCTCGGTCAAGGCGTCGACCTGGACCGCCAGAGCCTGTGGCTGGTAAGGGTTGACCGCCAGCGCCGCGCGGGAGTGTCGCAGAGCGAGCGAGAACTCGTGCCGGGCGGCGGCGAGCGCCGCCTGTCCGGCCAAGGCGAGGTCGTTGTCGACCGGAGTCAGGTCGAGGGAACGCCCCAGGGCAGCATCGGCTTTGGGGTAGAAGGACGCGTCGCCGCTCAACCGCGCCATCTCGACGTAGGCCAGGCCGAGGGTTGCCCAGCCTCGGCCGTCGGCAGGCTGTGCACGCAGGTGGTCCTGCAACGTGGCGACGGTGGTCGCCAGGTCGTCGCCGCGCAGCTGCGAGAGAACTGCAGGGTCGACGTTTGGTTGCGCCGGGTCAGGCTGGTCGGCGCCGCCGTTCAGCAGGCCGACGCCGCCGGCGACGACGAGGAGGCCGGCGAGGGCACAGACGAGCAGCACCCGACGCACTGGGACCTCCTGGACAGAGTGGGGCCGGTTTGCGTCAGGCTGCGGTCACCTTGGAGGTCACCTTTGGCCTACGCAGTACGGACGCACCGGCACCGGCGAGGGCAAGCATGCCCAGCGCTAGCGCCGAGATCGGCACGACCGGGACACCCGAGGGGCCGGACGACGGCGTACTCGGAACACCACGTCCACCGGTCAGCGGGGTGAGCCCACTGCTGTCGGGATGCGGCATCGGGTCGGAGCCGGAGACCGGCAACGCGACGTACGGGAACGTCCTGCCGAACGGGTTGTCGTTGCGGTTCACTGCGTCACCCAGATCGTTCGGGTTCCCGACGAGCTCACCTTGCACAACCTGCAGCGAGATGTCGATCACGTCGTCGGTCAACCGCCGGCCGTTCGGGTAGCCGGCGATATCGCCGCCGATGACGCCGAGCCGGTTGGGTCGAGCCGCCGGTGGGATCGACATGTTGAGCCGCAGCTGCTCGCTGGGCGTCACGTCCTCGGGCTGGTTCAGGCCCTCGATACCGGTGAGGAAGACAGAGACCAGGTCCTCTCGCGGCGTCTCAGGTGCCGGGATGCCGTAGATGGCCTCGATCAGTTCCGCCAGCTCGGGGTCGGTCACGGACTCGAGGAACTGCGCGTCGTTCTTGGGCATGGACGCGTTGAACCTGTCCTTGTCCTTGATCGGGATGACGAGCTCGTTCACCAGGGGGTTTCCCAACCGGGAAACCTGGTGGAAGTCGCCGTCAGCACCGCGACGGTCGGTTGTGGACCAGACCCCGATGACCGGGAACTTCGAGGGGTTCTGGTACTGCGCCAGCATCTTCTTGGGCACCTGCAGGGCCAGTGTCTGGACGTTGAAGCCGGCGAGGGTGTCGTCGCCGACCTCGGAGAGGTCTCCTCCGTACAGCAGGTCGAAGACGCGCAGGTCGATGAAGAACGAGTCCTCGGCCTGACCAGCGAAGGTTCGGACCTCGCCGGTGCCACGGACGGCCTGACTGCGCAGAGCTGCGTAGTTGGGCATCGAGGCGTCACCGACGTACGACGGTGCGACCCGGTAGTCGCGCGCAAGGGTCCACACCTTGCCGGTGTCGTTGTTGATGCGTTGCAGGGTGTAGGTCTGGTAGAAGTTCAGGTCGGGATCGGTCAGGGACGTGACCACGCCGGTGTTGTAGAGGATCGTGTCCTGGGTCCGGTAGTGGTCCTTGAAGGTGTATCGGAACGTGACGTCCGGCCGAGCGTCTCCGTCGTTGTCGACGTAGATGTTGTACCGGCCGTCGGCGGCGAACTTGTAGAAGTTCGGTCCACCGGCCGGCTCCTCGAACGGAAGCCAGTTCGCGACGAGCGTGACTGTCGACTCCCGGTCGGGGCTGACGAA
>JACCZI010000176.1 GCA_013696015.1 Nocardioidaceae bacterium | reverse complement strand
GCGGTGGATCTCCCCAGACCCGGACGGGGGAGTGACCGCAGACGACCTCGAAGGGGTGCTCGGCGCCGACACGGCGGTGGTGGCGCTGAGCCAGGTGGATTACCGCTCGGGCCATCTGGCCGACCTGGCCGGGCTGACCGCGCTGACGCACGACGCCGGCGCGCTCGTCGTCTGGGACTTGTCCCACTCGGCCGGCGTGGTCCCGGTGGAGCTGGATGCTGCACAGGCCGACTTCGCGGTCGGCTGCACTTACAAGTACCTCAACGCCGGGCCGGGCGCTCCGGCGTTCCTCTACGTCGCGCGGCGTCATCAGGCGCAGGCGGCGCAGCCCATTCCCGGCTGGTTCGGCGCCCGGGACGTCTTCGCGATGGGACCGAAGTACGAGCCGGCCGACAGCATCCGCCGGATGCTGTCCGGGACGCCGCACGTCTCCGGCATCGTGGCCATCGACGAGGGGGTCCGGCTGGTGGCCGAGGCCGGCATCGAGGCGATCCACGCCAAGGCGACGGGCCTGACCGAGATGGTGGTCGACCTCATCGACGCCTGGCTGGTGCCGCATCGCGCCACACTCGCCACGCCGCGCGACCCGGCGAAACGCGGCGGCCACGTGACTGTCCGCCACCCGGAGGCATCCGCTGTCACCGAGAAGATGGTGGCGGTCGGCGTGATCCCCGACTTCCGCAACCCTGATCTGATCCGCCTCGGACTGTCACCGTTGACCACGACGTACGCGGAGGCGTGGACGGCACTCGACGTGATGCATGGGATCATCGCGGCATGACGCGGGTGGCCGTCCTGGGGTCGCGGGGACGCATGGGATCGGCCGCCTGCGAAGCCATTGCCGCCGCCGACGGGCTCTCGTTGGTGGCACGAGTCGACGTCGACGACCCGATCGAGTCGCTGGAGCAGTCCGGCACCGAGGTCGCCGTCGACTTCACCTCGCCCGACGCGGTGATGAGCAGCGTGCGCTGGTGTATCGGGCATGGCATCCATGTCGTCGTCGGCACCTCCGGCTTCGGTCAGGCCCGGTTGGACCACGTCCGGGGCTGGCTCCTCGACGCGCCGTCGGTCGCGGTCATGGTCGTGCCCAACTTCTCGGTCGGGGCGGTGCTGATGATGCGGTTCGCCGCGCAGGCGGCGGGGTTCTTCGAGTCGGTCGAGATCGTCGAGCTGCACCATCCCGACAAGGTCGATGCGCCCTCCGGCACGGCTCGGCGCACAGCCGAGCTCGTCGCGGCGGCGCGTGAGCGGGCCGGCATGCCTGCGATCCCGGATGCCACGACCGACGCGCTCGATGGTGCGCGCGGAGCTGAGGTAGCGGGAGTACGGGTCCACGGCGTGCGGCTGCGTGGCTTGGTGGCGCACCAGGAGGTGCTCTTGGGTGGCACCGGCGAGACGCTGACGCTGCGCCATGACTCGCTCGACCGGGTGTCGTTCATGCCTGGCGTCCTCAGCGCGGTGCGCTGGGTCGCCGACAACCCGGGGCTGACCGTGGGCCTCGAACCAGCACTCGGCCTCGACTGACCGTCGGCTCGACCTGTTACCTCGACGGCTCGGGCGCGTCGCACTTGGTCTTGGGATTGGCGCCGACGTAGTTCAGCGGCCCCGCGACGACAGTCAAGGCTGTCGTGCCGACGTCGGCGCAGTTGATCTTGTCGTTGCTGGAAAAGTAGTCGCGCTGCACAGCCGCCACCACGCCGACGAGCAGCCAGACGACGACGATCACCACGGCGATGCGCATGTGTGCCTCCGGCGGCAGATGTTGGGGTCCCAGTCTATCGACACCGAGTCAGCCCTGACTCAGGTCGGTGTGGAGGCGCACCTGCTTGACCAGAACGGCGCCGTCGCCGTGCAGGTCAAGCTCGCGGTAGGCGCCGTCGGCAGCCCACCCGGCCGCGGTCACGAACTCCCGCAGTGCGTCGTCGGCGGTGTTGACCCACATGGTCGCGGTGTCGAACCGGTCCGAGCGCAGGGTGTCGGCACCCGCCTGTAGCAGCCGTGACCCGTGACCCTGACCGCGCGCCCTCGGGTCCACGGTGAGCTCGCTCAGGTGTCCGGTGACCGGGTCGATATCCGGGTCCGGTGACGGACCGGTGACCGCGAACCCGCGTACGACTGCTCGCTCCAGCGCCACAAGCACCCGGTAGCGCGCGTCCGGTGGCTTGTCGAGGGCCGCCGCCCACACCACCGCGAAGTCCGCCGGCTCCAGCGAATCGAGCGTGGCCGCAGGCAGCAGGGCGGCGTACGAGTCTCGCCAGGCCCCCACCTGCACGGTGGCTATCGCCTCGGCGTCTGCTGACCAGGCGACTCGCACGCTGACATCCGCTGTGGGCAGGCTCATGTCGCGATCGTGCCACGGCGCCTGCGGCGCACCGGATCGACCTCAGGGGTCCAACCAGCGCCCCGGGCCATTTGCGCGACCGTGTGACACCAGACGTGCACAGCTGCAGCAAGGTGTCACACGGGGGTAGCA